>CAZNUF010000024.1:7715-9098 GCA_964576125.1 uncultured Ruminococcus sp.
ACGTCGGGGTCGTCGTTTAAAAGGCAGTTTCGTGTAACGATTTCCTCGGGCGTGTAGGGCGACAGCGAGTAAATTCCCGGTAAATCCACAACCTCAATATCACGTCCGAGCGAGTTTTTAACCTTGCCCGACTTCTTTTCAACAGTAACTCCCGGCCAGTTGCCGACGTACTGCTTGCTTCCCGTAAGCTGGTTAAAAAGCGTTGTCTTGCCGCAGTTCGGGTTGCCGGCAAGCACGACGTTAATCGTTTTGTTTTTGTCCTGATTACTTTCCATATATATCAATCCTCAAGGAAAATTTCTTTTGCCTCGCTCACACGCAGGCTCAGCTCATACCCTCTCACAATTATTACAATCGGGTCGCCGAACGGTGCAGTTTTCAGCTTTTTCACCGTTGCACCGGGAGTTATTCCCATATCAATTATGCGTCTGCGAAGTGCGCCCGATGACCCAAGACGTGAAACAACGCCCGTCTGACCGAGCTTTAAATCGTCAAGTGTTTTCATAAAATTACCTCTTTTTACAGTTAGCTTAATCTAACCGTATTTTACCACATTTTAATTAAAAATGCAACAATATCCGACAAAAGTGTGGAAATCGGTTTTTATGTATGGTAGAATAATATCAATTCAGAGTATGGAGTGTAATTATGAAAAAAATTATCTTTACTATTATACGCAGTATCCTTGCAATACTTGCAGTAATTTTTGCCGGTTTTTTGGTTGCGCCTATGGGACAGGGCATTATAAATATCGGAAATATTACGGGAACGGCTCTTTGCGTGTGGATTTTCTGCGTGAGCGTTGCACCTATTCACAGGACGATAAGAAATCTGTTCTGCCGCCATAAATTCACAAAATTTTTATACAGATTTGTAAACGTCTGCTTTATCATCTTTGCAGTTTACGGAACGGTTGTTACTTCGCTTATGACGTGGGCGGCGCTGCAGACTCCCACAGAAAACGCAACGGTTGTCGTACTCGGCGCACAGGTAAAGCCTTGGGGACCGTCGGCTGTTTTAAACGGAAGAATAAGCGGAGCACAGAGGTATCTTGAAGAGCACGAGAGTGCTGACGCAGTGCTTTCTGGAGGACAGGGAAGTGACGAGCCGACAAGTGAGGCTCAATGTATGTATGATGTCTTAACCGAGCGTGGCATTGACAAAAGCAGGCTTTATATGGATGACAAGTCCACCAACACCACAGAGAATATCAAAAATTCAGTGCAGGTGATTGAGGACAACAACTTAAACTCCGACCTTGCTATAGCAACCGATTTTTATCACCAACTGCGTGTGCGGATAATTATGAAACAGCTCGGAATAGATGAAAATGTCGGAGCGGTGAACTCCGACACTTCAATTCTCTATCTTCCCGTTTTTACT
>CAZNUF010000025.1:0-8929 GCA_964576125.1 uncultured Ruminococcus sp.
ATGAGAGGGTGTTATTTATGCCAAACTGGCTTAACGACGCAGTATTTTATGAAATCTATCCGCAGAGCTTTTACGACTCTAACGGTGACGGTATAGGCGATATAAACGGAATCATCGAAAAACTCGACTATGTAAAGGGGCTCGGCTGTAACGCAATCTGGCTAAATCCCGTCTATGATTCACCTTTTATGGACGCAGGCTACGACGTGCGCAACTACAAGCAGGTTGCCGCTCGTTACGGAACAAACGATGACCTTGTAAACCTTTTTAACGAGGCGCACAAAAAGGGAATTAAAATTCTTCTCGACCTTGTTCCCGGACACACCTCTGACACTCACCCTTGGTTTCTTAAAGCAAAAAAGGCGTCTGAAAGCGAATATTCAAACCGCTATATCTTCACACAGAACGTATGGGACGCTCCTCCCGAATACAGAATGATGTGCGGAATCTGCGAGCGCAACGGCAACTATATGGTAAACTATTTCAGCTCACAGCCTGCGCTCAACTACGGCTTTTATGAAATCACTCACCCCGAATGGCAGTTACCCTGCGACCACCCCGACTGTCTTGCAACGGTTGAGGCAATCAAGGACATAATGCGTTTCTGGCTCGACAAGGGTGCAGACGGTTTCAGAGTTGATATGGCAGATTCACTCGTTAAAAACGACGACGAAAAAATCGCAACCGCCAAAATCTGGAGAGGCGTTCGTGAAATGCTTGACGAGGAATACCCCAAGGCTGCAATGGTTTCCGAGTGGTGTTCTCCCGACCGTGCAATAAACAACGCTGGCTTCCATATGGATTTTTACCTTGACCACTTCGGCAACGGCTACAACATTCTTTCTCGCTGCGGCGACTGGGGTGACAAGGCTGTTTTCAACCCGAACGGCAAGGGCAATATCAAGGCTTTTGCAGACGAGTATCTTCCCGCTTATGAGCGTTCAAAGGACAACGGCTACATCAGCTATATGACGAATAACCACGATATGCCCAGAATTACGGCTTATCTTGACAAAAAGGCAATTAAGCTCTTTAACGCATTTATCTTCACAATGCCCGGCGTTCCGTTCCTCTACTACGGTGACGAGCTTGGTATGAGGTATCAGAAGGATTTAGTCAGCAAGGAGGGCGGTTTCAGCAGAACAGGCTCACGTACTCCTATGCAGTGGAACAGCGGCAAAAACCTCGGCTTCTCAACAAGCGACGAGCCTTATCTCCCCGTTGACAAGAGCGCAGACGCTCCGACTGTTGAAAATCAGCAAAATGACGAGGACAGCATTTACAAGGTTGTTACAGACATTATTGCACTTCGTCATAAGTATGATGATTTAAAGGGCAACGGCGAGCTTGAGTTTGTTTACGAGGAAGGAAAGATTCCTTTCTACTACAAAAGAGGAAAGCTTATAATGTTCTTCAATCCTCTCGGTGTTGACAGCGAGATTAAGACAAGCTACAGCGGCGAAAAGCTGTACGAGCTGGGCAATACGGAATTTGCCAACGGCAAGATTAAAATGTCACCGCAGAGCTTTGTGATGATTAAAATTAACTAAAAAAAGACCGCAGAAATTCAAAAATCTGCGGTCTGTTTTTATATATCTTTTTTACTTTATCCATACCAAATCGGTATCGGTTGCGATATTGTCTATGCCATAGAGGAAAACAACCTGCTCGGGCTTTTCCTGCTCCACAATCTGCGAAACGCTCATTTTGTAGTAACGCATATCAACGAGAATAATTTTGCTGTAATTCTCGGCAAGGAAAGGCGCAAGGCTGTGCGAAAAGCTGTCCTTAACAAGAAGAATCGTTCCGCCCTTTGCGTTTGAATTTGTAATCTCGGTCAGAGCGTGGTTGCCGTCAATGAATACGGGGTACTTATCGTCCTCCTCAAGATGATTGTAAAAATACATTGAGCCGTATTCTTCGGTGTTAGTACCCTCCGAAATCTTCACCTTTATGTTTTTGTCGGTGTTTTCGGGATTGTCCCAAATCTGAATGCTGTCGGGCTGTGTAAACCAGAAACCGCTTGTCGAATACGTTGTGCCGTAAAATCCGCCGTAGGTCTTTATGTCAAACTTTTCTTTCGGAGCAGGAGTAATATTAAGCTGTTCGCAGAGCTTTCCATAAGCCGTATATGCTCCGAGTGTCGTCCAGTGGTGGTCGGTTTTGTAGTAAAGCTGATTTCCGTTTGCATAAGCGTCCTTGAAGGTTTTGCGCAAATCTACAAAAGAAACACCATTTGCATCGAGCGTTGAGGAAATCTGCTCGAAATACGTATCGTCGTTGTACTTGTCGTGAACAGCAGGCAAAACGTCATCGACAACATAACCGGTTGACGGAGCAAACATAACCGTTATGGGAACATTGATTGAATTTTTGAAATTTACAATTGTGTTTACGTTCTTTTCAATCTTATTGTCCGTAGAAACAGGCTTGTTTATCAGATAGCCGTTACCGCAGTTATACACACCGTTTGCGCCGTTGTTGCCTGTATCGAGGCCGTAGTAAGCGTTCAAGCCTACCCAGAAGCTTCTTGCAGGGAACTGGTCGGCAAAGTAGCTTTCAAACTCCGTGCCGAATGTTCCGTCAAGCACCTTGTCAACGGTAACTTCGGGGAATTGCTGAAGATAACGCTTTTCGGACGAGCTGTAGTCTGATTTTGGATTAAGCAGAAACCAGACAGCTATTCCGAATATGAAAATCAAGAAAACGAACGCAGGTACATATCGTCCTGTTCTGCTTCTGTCGTCTTTAAAACGCATATTTTTGCTCCTTATTAAAATCTGAAATACAAGAACGGATTGTAGCTCTGGTCAACAAGGCTTGCTGTGCTGACAAGCAGAATTACAACGCAGAACAGCGTTTCAAAAATCCATATATACCTTGTATCGGAAAAGCGTGAATACAGCTTTGCACCAAGCGGTGTGCTTGCAATTGCCGCAACAATAAGAAGCGGCAGATAATTCAGAATAAGCGTAAGTGCCTGAGCTCCGCAAAGTCCGTTACCGAAGTTGAACAAATTGATTAGGAATGTTCCAAGCTGTGACATATCGGTAAAGTAGAAAAGTCCCCAGCCGATAATTACAATAAATATAGTGTACACGTGCTGTAAAACAGCAGGCAGTTTTTCAAGAAAACGCTTTAAAACAAATTTTTCAAGAATCAGCAGTAAGCCGTAGTAAAGTCCCCAGAGCAGGAAGTTGTACGACGCACCGTGCCACAGTCCTGTAAGTCCCCACACTACAAGAAGATTAATTATCTGTCGCTTAACGCCCTTTCGGTTGCCGCCGAGTGGAATGTAAACATACTCCTTAAACCACGTTGACAGCGAGATGTGCCATCTTCTCCAGAAGTCGGTAATCGACTTTGCAATATAGGGGTAGTTGAAGTTTTTGAGGAACTCAAAACCGAGCATATTACCCAAGCCGCAAGCCATATCGGAGTAACCGGAGAAGTCAAAGTAAATCTGAAACGTGTATGCAATAATTCCGACCCACGTACCGATAACGCCGTTTTCGTCCGTTGTCGCAAACATTGCGGTAGTCAGCGTGCCCATCTGATTTGCAATAAGCACCTTTTTGCCGAGTCCCACCATAAAGAGCAGGACGCCCTTTGTGAATTGCTCAAGCGTTTCTCTGCGGTGAGTGAGCTGATAGGCAACGTCCTTATAGCGCACAATCGGTCCTGCAATAAGCTGGGGAAACAGTGCAACATACGTTCCGAAGTTTATAAAGCTCTTTGAAACGGGAGCGTCGTCACGGTAAACGTCGATTACGTAGCTCATTGTCTGGAAAGTATAGAAGCTGATGCCTATCGGCAGACTGATTTGCAGCTCGGGAATATTCAGGAATGGCAGCATATTCAGCGTTTCAGTTATCATACCCGTGTACTTGAACACCGCAAGAATACCGATGTCAAGCACGCAGGTGAGAATCAGAAACAGCTTTTTCTTCTTTTTATCATGACGGTATTTATCAACGAGAAAGCCGCCGATGTAGTTGAAGAAGATGTTGAACACCATAAGCAGAACGAGCATAGGCTCGCCCCATCCATAGAAAATAAGGTTTATGATAAACAGAAAAATATTCCTGCCCTGCCTCGGCACAAGATAGTAAGCCAGAAGCGTTATCGGCAGATACGCAAACAAAAATACAAGGCTTGAAAATACCAAGTGGGTATCCCCCTATAAATCAAATATTTTTTATCTCAATATACGATTATTATTTTATCCTATACAATCCCTATAGTCAATAAAAAAGTAAGAAAAAACGGCCGCATTTGCAGCCGAAAACTTTTGTATCAGTATTAATAAACCGTATCACTTTTCATTATATTCAAATTGTCTTGTAAATTCCTTTGTTTCGCTGTTTCGCAAAACTGCGCTCTGGTGTTTTTCAAGCAGGCTTGTTATTGCGCTTATGTCAATCCAGATTTCGTTGTCGCTTTCCTTTTGCTTTTCGTTAAACACAAGCTCAAGCCCTATGTGCAGGTGGCTTTCGGTAATGCCGTTTGTATTTTCGGTGTCGCTGTAGCCTGTTCGTCCGACATAGCCGATTACATCTCCCGCCTTTACCGTATCGCCCTCTTTTAAATTTTCGGCGTACGGTCTGTTCTGCCGCAGGTGAGCGTAATACCAGTATCTTTTACTGTCATTTGAGCGTATTCCGATTCTCCATCCACCGTAGCGGTTCCAGCCCATACACTCGACCTTTCCCGATTCAACCGCAATTACGGGTGTACCGACAGCCGCCATCATATCGTGACCAAGGTGAGGACGTGTGTAGCCGTAGGTTCTCACAGCTCCGAAATCATCATAGCAGGAATACGGAAATGTCTTTGCAATCGGCGAAAACCAGCGTATTCCGTACTTTTGCTCCATAACCTTGTTGCCGCTGTCGTCCTCTCGCTCCTCCTCATAAGCGCCGACCATTCCGTTCAGTGCCGCTCCGTATGCCTCTTTATAATAAGAATAGTATTTCATATCCTTTGTCAGACTTTCCTCGCTTTCGCCGTCCGAGAGCTTTTGCGCAAAGTCGGTCATATCGGAGTATTTGTACTTTGAAAAATCTCCGCCGTATTTTGCTCCGAGATATGCAAGCAGAGATATGAAATCAAGCTTATTCTTTTCGCCCTGTGACGAAACATCAAGGTCAACAGCCGCCTGCAAAGCCGACTTTGTTACATTAAATTCAACGTATTTTATGTAGTTGCTGTCGGTTATGTCACGTCCGCCGTAAAGCGTCATAAGCGAAATTGCAATCACCAGAACACCCATAAAAACACACAAAGTTCTTTTCATACGCATCACCGAAAACAAAGTAGTCTGTCGGAAAATTTTCCGATATAAGCATAATATGATTTTCGGTATGAAATTAGAAGTGAAGAAAAATCAAAAAAGGTCGGGCAATTCTTTTAACGAATACCCAACCTTTTAAGTTGCAAAATCTTTTATTTATTTTTAAAATCAGAGTTATTTTATTGCGAGCAGCTTTTTGTCAAAGCCCTGCTTTTCAATCAGCCTTGCAAGCGGAAGTCCGAGCACAAACAGCACTCCCAGCTCGCCGAGGGCTACACAGCCTCCCTGAAAAAGGAAATCGCCGAAGTGGAAACCGCCCTCAACAAAGAAAAATTCAATCTCAAAGCCTACGATAATTCCGTTGGCAAGCGCAGGCATAAGCGCCGACGCAACAGGGAGCTTAAACAATCTTTTGCTGCGCAGTAAGTACATAAGCACAGCCGCAAGCAGGCTTGCAATCGAGCCGAAAATTAAATCGTACGGACCGAGCACCGACAGTGAGCTGATGTTTGCAATTACACAGCCTATCGTAAGTCCCGGAATTGCCGCAGGAGTGAACACCGCAAGAATAGTAAGCACCTCTGCAACTCTGAACTGTACAGCCATTGAAGCTGTACCGGGCAAAAGAGTGTTTTGCAGGATTGTCAGCGCAGCGTAAAGTGCGGCAATGACAGCCGCCTGTACAATGTACACAGTTGATTTTGTTTTCATATTAAATTCCTCCGTAGTATTTTTTTAGAGTCTGGATTTTGCGAACAGACTGTAAATAATAATATCATAAAAATATTGAAAATGCAATTGACTGAATATAAAATTTACTGTAAAATTAACTTATGGATAATCTCAAATTTATAAAACATAATAACAGAATAAAATTTACTTTGACAGTTGTTTCAGTCCTGCTTTCTGCAATAACGCTCTGCTCCTGCAATTTCAGTCTTGACAGTATTCTCGGCAACAAGCCCACAGAGCCTGTTCAGACGACTACAGAATTTGCAACAGAGTCTAAACCAAAGCGTGAGGTTAAAACAAGCTACAATTATCAAAATCTTTCATCCGATAGCCTCAGAGAGCTTTATCTGACTATTGACGAATATGCCGAGAATGCTGACAGTTCGGAAATTATTCTTGATGAGCAGATTGAACAACGATGTATTGAAGAAGCAATTGAAGCTTACAAAAACGACCACCCGGAGGTTTTCTGGCTTAGCAGTACGTTTTATTATACCTATGACTGGAGCGATTACAGTACCACACTGCAACTTGAATATAGTGTCAGTGCAGAAAAACTTGACGAGGAAAAAGCAAATTTTGAAACGGCTTTGAGAAAAGCTGTTGACAGCGCACCGAAGAATGCCACTGATTACGACCTTGAGCTTTACGTAAATAATTATATTGTTGATAACTGCGTTTATGACAAAGAATCCGCACAAGCAAACGAAATCAAGGGACACGAGAATGACGCCTACGGTGCACTTGTTGATGGAAAGGCTGTATGCGAGGGATACTCAAGGGCGTTTCAGCTTTTGTGCAACAAACTCGGAATTGACTGCATTAACATCTCGGGAAATGCCGACGGTGAATCTCACGCATGGAACAATGTCAAGCTTGACGGTGAGTGGTACGAGGTTGACGTGACGTGGAACGATACCGACGGCGACACGGAATTTCCTATATATGACTATTTTAATCTGCCGTCAGACAAATTCTCCGAGTCGCACACCACCTCTCCCCTTTACAGTGAAATATCATTGAGCGAATATAATAAGAACAGCCGCTCGTATTTCAACGTTTTTGCACCCGAATGTACGGGAACAAAATATTACTACTACAGCTACAGCTGTGTGACTGTCAATAACATAAACAACAGCGAAGAAATTACAAAAGCAATAGCTCAGGCGGCAAAGGACGGAGAAAAATATTTTGACTTTGTAATTGACGAAAGTCTTGATTTTGATACTACTGCCGACCAAATTATTTACGACGGATATCTTGCAGATTGGATTGCAAACGCAAATCTTGCGAACTGGTATAGTCCTAATCTGAATGAGGAGTGTTACCTTTACCGCAATGAAAATATCAATGTAATTACGCTTATTCTTGAATATATATAAGGAGAAAGGAAAAATGAAGTACGATGTTCAGAAGTTTCAGCTGATTTCAAATGACGAAATTGCTGATGGTATTTTTGATATGAGGGTAAAAAACGAGGAGCTTGCTCCGCTTGCAAAATGCGGTCAGTTTGCTCACGTTTATGTGCCGTCAAAAACTCTCAGACGCCCCATTTCCGTATGCGACAGCGAAAACGGAGTGTTAAGACTTGTCTATCAGGTCAAGGGCGAGGGTACAAGGCTGATGTCCGAGATGAAATCGGGTACCGACGTTGACATTCTCGCACCACTCGGCAACGGATTTAAAATTGAAAAGGGCAAGCGTTACTGCCTTATCGGCGGCGGAATCGGCGTTCCCCCTATGCTTTACACAGCAAAGCAGACTGAAAATCCGCTTGTCATAACCGGCTTTCGCAACCAGTCGCTTGTGATTTTGCAGGACGATTTCAAAAAAGCAGGAGCAGAGCTTGTACTTGCAACCGACGACGGAAGCGCTGGCGTTCACGGCTTTGTAACCGATATTCTGAAGGAAAAAATCAACGAATTTGACGAGGTTTGCGCCTGCGGTCCGACTCCTATGTTAAGGGCTGTTGCCGCAGTCTGCAAAGAAAACAACAAGCCGTGTCAGATTTCCCTTGAGGAAAGAATGGCCTGCGGAATCGGCGCTTGCCTTGTGTGCGCTGTAAAGGTAAGAAAAAACGGTGAGGAGATTATGCAGCACGTCTGCAAAAACGGTCCCGTATTCAACGCAGAGGAGGTTGTATTTTAATGGCTGATTTATCTGTAAAAATTGCAGGAGTGGAATTTAACAATCCCCTTATAGCCGCTTCAGGTACATTCGGCTTCGGTCGAGAATACGGCGAATTATATCCGCTTGAAAAGCTCGGCGGAATTTCGTGCAAGGGAATTACACTAAAACGCCGTGACGGCAATCCGCCGCCGAGAGTAGCCGAAACACCGTCGGGTATGCTTAACGCAGTCGGCTTGCAGAATCCGGGCGTTGACGTGTTTATCAAAGAGGACTTGCCATGGCTCAAACAGCAGAATACAGTTGTTATTGCAAACATTGCAGGCAACACCCCTGAGGAATACTGCGAAATGGCTGAAAAGTTAAGCGACACAGACATCGATATGATTGAGATGAATATCTCCTGCCCCAACGTTAAGAGCGGCGGCGTCCAGTTCGGAACAAGCTGTGAGTCTGTCGGCGCAATCACCGACGCTGTGCGCAGACATTGCACAAAACCGCTTATCGTTAAGTTAAGCCCCAACGTAACCGACATTGTTTCAATTGCAAAGTCGGCTGAGGCAAACGGTGCAGACGCAATTTCAATGATTAACACGCTTACGGGAATGAGAATCGACATCAACACACGTCGTCCCATTATCCGCAACAACACAGGCGGAATGAGCGGTCCTGCTATCCTCCCTGTTGCTGTCAGAATGGTGTGGCAGGTTGCCGGTGCAGTTAAAATTCCGATAATCGGAATGGGCGGAATTTCAACGTGGCAGGACGCTGTTGAAA
>CAZNUF010000026.1:0-3735 GCA_964576125.1 uncultured Ruminococcus sp.
GCAACGCTGACGAGCTCCTTTCAAAGACAAATGTTGACGGCGGTCTTATCGGCGGCGCATCACTCGTTGCAGAGAAGTTTGCCGCAATCGTTAAAGCTGCAAGCAAATAATTTTTAAGCACACGAAAGGATTTTGCTTTATGAAAAAACCTTTGATTCTTATGATTCTTGACGGCTTCGGTATTGCTCCCGAAAGAGGAAACGCTATCAAGGCCGCAAAAAAGCCGAACATTGACAAGCTTTTTGCTGAAAATCCGCTTACTCAGATTGGCGCTTCGGGTATGGACGTTGGTCTTCCCGACGGTCAGATGGGTAACTCCGAGGTTGGTCACACCAACATCGGCGCAGGCAGAATCGTTTATCAGGAGCTTACAAGAATCACAAAGACTATAAACGAGGACAAGCTCAAGGACAACGAGGCTATTGTTTCTGCAATGGACAAGGCACTTGAAAACGGCACTGCTCTCCACCTTATGGGACTTCTTTCCGACGGCGGCGTTCACAGCCACAACACTCACCTTTACGGTATTTTAGAGCTTGCAAAGAAAAAAGGACTTGAAAAAGTTTACATTCACGCTTTTCTTGACGGACGTGACGTTCCTCCGTCAAGTGCGGCTGACTTTGTTCAGGCTTGCGTTGACAAGACAGAGGAAATCGGCGTAGGTAAGATTGCTACAGTTATGGGCAGATACTACGCTATGGATCGTGACAACCGCTGGGAGCGTGTTGAAAAGGCATATGCCGCTATGGTTTACGGCGAAGGCGTCGAGGCTGAATGCCCCGTTTGCGCTGTTAAAAACTCCTACAAAGAGGATGTTACCGATGAATTCGTTGTTCCCTCCGTCGTTAAGGGCGGCGCAACAATTCAGCCGAACGACAGCGTAATCTTCTTTAACTTCCGTCCCGACAGAGCAAGAGAAATCACAAGAACTCTTGTTGACCCTGACTTTGACGGCTTTGAGAGAAAGAAAGGCTTCTTCCCCGTTAACTTCGTTTGTATGACGCAGTATGACGCTACAATGCCGAATGTTGACGTTGCATTCAAGCCGCAGATGCTCACAAATACTCTCGGCGAATACATTTCCGACAAGGGTATGTCACAGCTTCGAATTGCAGAAACAGAGAAGTACGCTCACGTTACATTCTTCTTCAACGGCGGCGTTGAAAAGCAGTACCCCGGCGAGGACAGAATCCTTGTTAAGTCACCCTCGGTTGCTACCTATGACCTCCAGCCTGAAATGAGTGCTTATAAGGTTACAGACAAGCTTGTTCCCGCAATCAAGAGCGGCAAGTACGATATGATTATCCTCAATTTTGCAAACTGCGATATGGTCGGCCACACAGGCGTGTTTGATGCGGCTGTCAAGGCTGTTGAGGCTGTTGACGAGTGCGTAGGCAGAGTTGTTGACGCTATCAAAGAAATGGGCGGCGTTGCTCTTATCACAGCAGACCACGGCAACGCTGACAAAATGGTTGACGATGACGGCGAGCCGTTCACTGCTCACACCACAAACCCCGTTCCGTTCTGCGTAATCGGCTACGATTGCGAGCTTAAGGACGGCGGCAGACTTGCTGACATTGCTCCCACAATGCTACAGATTTTAGGACTTCCCCAGCCCGAAGAAATGGACGGCACAAGCCTTATTAAATAAGTATTTTATTTTATCTCCCTCACAGAGTATTGCTTTGTGAGGGATTTTTTATTTTTCATACAAAGGGGTAAAACAGTTGATGATTTTACAAAATTGGTGTAAAATAAATAAAGAACTAATATATGGATAAGGAATATGTATGTTTAAATTGCGGAGATTTTTAAAGGACTACAAGAAAGAATGTATCATTGGGCCGTTGTGCAAGCTGTTTGAGGCTATACTCGAACTGCTTGTCCCTATGGTTATGGCGGATATTATTGACGTCGGAGTAAAAAACGGTGACGGCGGATATGTGCTGAAAATGGGCGGCGTTATGGTTTTGCTCGGCGTTGTCGGACTTATGAGTGCGCTGGTGTGTCAGTACCTTGCGTCAAAGGCTTCTCAGGGTGTGGGAACAAAAATACGCAGAGAGCTTTTTGCCCACATCAACTCGCTCTCGCACGCAGAGCTCGACAAGCTTGGCACTCCCTCGCTGATTACACGAATCACCAATGACGTAAATCAGGTTCAGCAGAGCGTTGCTATGGGAATACGCCTGCTCACACGTGCGCCGTTTATCGTAATCGGTGCGCTGATTATGTCAATGACAATCAACCTTCAAATGTCTATAATATTCTTTATAGCCGCAGTGCTTATCGGTATAACTCTGTATCTTGTTATGACAAGGAGTATTCCGATTTACTCGGCTATTCAGAAAAAGCTCGACAAAATCGGACTTATTTCCCGTGAGAATCTTTCGGGTAACCGTGTTATACGTGCGTTTTCAAAGCAGAAAAGCGAGGAGGAACGCATTGACAACGCAACAGAGGAGCTTGCAAAAACTTCTATCAGAGTGAGCCGTCTTTCTGCACTGTTGAGTCCTGTTACCTATGCAGTTACCGACATTGCAATTATCGCTATTATCTGGTTCGGTGCAATCAACGTAAACAACGGCACAGGTATGCTTTCGGGCGATATAATTGCGCTTATCAACTATATGACGCAGATTCTGCTTGCAATGATTGTTGTTGCAAACCTTGTGATTCTGCTGACAAAGGCAAGTGCAAGTGCACAGAGAATCAACGAGGTTTTTGAAACACAGCCGAGCGTTGTTGAGAAAAATCACGATGAGATTTCAGTCAGCAAGAGTAACTCAACACCGAAAGTTGAATTTGATGATGTTACCTTTAGCTACGGTGACGGTGACGACGAGTTGAGCGACATCAGCTTTAGAATTATGCGTGGTCAGACTGTCGGAATAATCGGCGGTACAGGCTGCGGAAAAAGTACGCTTATCAACCTTATCCCCCGTTATTATGATGTAAAAAGCGGTAATATCAGCGTTGACGGCGTGAATGTCAAGGACTATCCGTTTGTTCAGCTGCGCTCGCAAATCGGAATTGTGCCCCAGCAGTCAACTCTTTTCAGCGGCACAATCAGAGAAAATATGAAGTGGCAGAACAAGGACGCAACTGACGAGGAGATTATTTCTGCGCTGAAAACTGCACAGGCTTACGAGTTTGTTTCAAAGCTCAAAAACGGGCTTGAAAGCCACGTTGAGCAGGGCGGTAAGAATTTCAGCGGCGGTCAGAGGCAAAGGCTCTGCATTGCAAGGGCAATTGTCGGCAGTCCCGAGCTTCTCATTCTTGACGACAGCTTTTCGGCTCTTGACTTTGCAACAGACGCGGCACTGCGAAAATCACTTAAGCAAAGCACAAGTGATATGACGGTAATCATTGTAACGCAGAGATGCTCAACGATTAAGAACGCAGACCTTATTCTTGTGCTTGACGACGGCAGACTTGTCGGAAAGGGCAACCACGATGAGCTGTTTGAAAATTGTGAAACCTACCGTGAAATCTGCCTTTCACAGCTAAAAGAAACGGAGGCGAAGTGATGAAAAACAAGTCCGTCGTTTCAAAAATTCTCAAAAAAATAAAGCCGTATTACGGCTATCTTCTGCTTGCATTATTAAGCGCAGTTATCAGCGTTTCGCTCACGCTCTACATTCCCGTACTTACGGGACAGGCTGTTG
The DNA here is from genome assembly GCA_964576125.1 of uncultured Ruminococcus sp. Taxonomy (GTDB): domain Bacteria; phylum Bacillota; class Clostridia; order Oscillospirales; family Acutalibacteraceae; genus Ruminococcoides. Next base: position 3,666 of record CAZNUF010000026.1, read on the forward strand.
ACAACATCATTGACGCAGGCAAGGTAAACTTTGAAAATATCCTGCAAATCCTGATTTATATTGCTGTCGG
>CAZNUF010000026.1:3835-8922 GCA_964576125.1 uncultured Ruminococcus sp.
TCGGCACGCTGATTTTTATGCTGATGATTGACTGGAGAATTGCGCTTGCGGTTGTAATTCTCACGCCGCTGTCGCTGTTTGTCGCGGCGTTTATCGGCAAGCTGTCGCACAAGCGTTTCAGCGAACAACAGCTTTTGCAGGGCGAAATATCGTCATACGTTGAGGAGCACGTCGGCAATCAGCGTATTGTCAAGGCTTTTTCGTATGAAGACAGGGCGATTGCAGATTTTGAAAAGCTGAACACAAAGTTGTATGACGTGGGATTCAAGGCGCAGTTTGCAGGTGCGCTTGCAAACCCGAGCACTCGTTTTGTAAACGCAATGGTATATGCCGCAGTCGGAATTTTCGGTGCGCTCACTGCTATTTCAGGCTCGCTGTCAGTCGGTCAGCTTTCGTGTTTCCTCACCTATGCAAACCAGTACACAAAGCCGTTTAACGAGGTTACGGGGGTTCTCACGCAGCTGCAAACGGGAATTGCCGCCGCAGGTCGTGTATTTGAGGTACTTGAAGCCGAAAACGAAGTGCCTGACTCCCCTGATTCGCCGAAGATTAGCGAATGTAAGGGCAACGTAAAGATTGAAAACGTGAGCTTCTCATATACAAAGGAAAAGCCTCTTATCAGGAACTTTTCGCTTGACGTAAAAAGCGGCAGTAAGGTTGCAATTGTCGGCCCTACGGGTTGCGGAAAAACTACGTTTATCAATCTGCTTATGAGGTTCTACGAAACCGACAGCGGAAAAATCAGCATTGACGGAGTTGACATCAAGAGCCTGTCAAGGGATAATCTTCGCAGGCAGTTCGGAATGGTGTTGCAGGAAAGCTGGCTATTCTGCGGTACGATTATGGATAATCTGCGTTACGGCAACGAGAACGCAACCGATGAAGAAATTATTAATGCCGCAAAAGCCGCTTATGCGCACAGTTTTATCAGGCGTATGCCCGACGGCTACAACACCGTTATCAGCGAGGGCGGCGGCAACCTGAGTCAGGGACAGAAACAGCTTTTGTGCATTGCAAGAGCGATGCTGACAAATCCTGCGATTCTTATTCTTGACGAGGCTACTTCATCAATTGATACGCTGACCGAAATCAGAGTTCAAAAGGCTTTTGCAAAGATGATGAAGGGCAAAACAAGCTTTGTTGTTGCGCACCGACTTTCTACAATCAAGGAAAGCGACGTTATCCTCGTTATGAAGGACGGCAACATCATTGAGCAGGGCAATCACGAGGAACTGCTCAAAAAGGGCGGATTTTACAGCACTCTCTACAACAGCCAGTTTGCTAAAGCGTAATATTATACTAAAACTTAGAGCTGTCATAAGCCTTTGCTTATGACAGCTCCGTTTTTATTTATTTATTCATTATCAACCAAAAGCTTCTGGATTTTTGTTGCATCTGTAACAGATACAGCACCGTCACCGTCTACATCCGCCGACATTAACTTAACATTTGTTAAAAAAGCAAGGTCGCTTAAGTACTTTTGAATTATTGTAGCGTCCTCAACATTCAGAGTACCGTCACCATTGACGTCACCTTGTTCAAAAGGACTGCCATTATCCAATGATACAAATTTCAGCTTTTTCGCAGCAGCGTATTTTTCAGCCGCAGTATTTTTATAGCCGTAAATTTTCTTTAATGAACGGCAATCACCGAATACATCATAACCAATCTTGGAATTCAGGGTTTCCACATTTTTGGGGATTTCAATCTCATTCAATCTGTCGCAATTGTAAAACGCTGAGTTTCCGATAACCTTTACAGTTTCAGGAATTGAAATGTTCAAAAGATACCAGCATTCCTCAAAGGCTGAATTGCTTATGGTTTCTGTACCGTATGGAATTGCAACATTGTCAAGCTTATCGCAATTGTAAAAGCTGTACGGACCAATTGTTTTAAGATTTGACGGTAAATAGACCCTTGACAGCTTTGTCTGATTGTAGAATGCACTTCCGGCAATACCTATTGTATCATCCTTTATTCTTACGGTTGAATTATCTCCAAGCTTACCCTTGTACTTATAGAACACTTTGTTGAAATACACACAACCATCATCTTGGCTGTCATACCATTTTGTTCCTGTAAAGGCGGCGGAATCAATATAGCTGATATCTTCATTTGCGGATATTTTTTCAAGATTTGAGCATTGGTAGAATAATCTGAACGGAATAGATGTAACGCCGTCAGGCAGCGCCATTTCCGTTAAACCTGTGCAATCAGAAAACGCTTCATTACCTAAGCTTGTCACATTTTCGGGTATTGTAAATTCCGTAAAGCCGGTGCAGCCGGCAAAGGCTCTTTTGCCAATCGTTTCTAAACCGGACGGAAAATTCATCTTCGTCAAAGCCGTACATCCTTCAAAGGCAGACTCGCCGATTTCCTTTACGTTATCAGGAAATACAACCTCTGTAAGGCTTGTGCAGCCGCTTAACATACCTGTTACAACAGAGTCGAATTTGTCTGAAAGCGTAACCTTTTTCAAATTTTTACAACCGCTGAAGCAATTACCCTCAAGGGTTTCAATAGTATCGGGAATTGTAAGTTCAGTTAAGCCGTCGCAATCTGTAAATGCACCGCCGCCTATTTGCTTAAGGCTTGCAGGAAAATTAAGCTCCTTTAATTCGTCACAGCCGTAATATGTAAAGAAGTCAATTTCCTCCAGCTTGCTTGGTATTCTCAATTCAGTTGCCCTTATACAATTGAAAAAAGCCCACGAGCCTATGCTTGTAACGCTGTCGGGAACATAAAGATCTGTGATTTGCAGGCAGTTGGTGAACGCTTTACTGCCGATTGTCTTTACATTCGAGCCTATGTACATACTCTGAATTTTTCCGCAGTCCTCAAAAGCACTGTCTGAAATAGTTTCAACGGTATCGGGCAATTTAACGTTCTCTAATTCGTCACAACTCAAAAACGCTTTTACTCCGATTTTCTTTATGCTGTTTCCAAATTCTACCTTTTTAAGCTTTCTGCAAAACCAAAAGGCTTCGTCACCGATTGTTTCTACACCGTTGCCGATTTTCACTTCCTTAAGACTGTTGAGCGAATAAAAGGCTTGTTTTCCAATTGTTTTTACGCTGTCGGGTATATTAACGCTTTCAAGAGCAGTTCCGCTGAAAGCTGATTCACCGATTTCCGTTACCGTGTCAGAAATAGATACAGATAATGTTCCTGTAGTAGCCGCAAGTCTTTCGGGAATTTTCTTAACGCCGTTTCCTATTACAAATTTCTTTATCGGAGAACACCAAGAGAACACCGAACGGTTAGGCACACTGTTATCATACACAGCATCTACTGAATTGTAATAAACAGTGTCAATGTTCTTACACATATAGAATACTCCGTTTTCTATTGTTTTAATACCTTCAGGAATTGTAATATAATTGATATAAGAATTATTCTCAACCATTCCGCTTGCCAATCCTGTGACCTTTACACCGTTTACAGACGAAGGGATAACAAGGTTTGCCTCTTTTCCCGAATAACGGGTAAGCGTTGCGGTATTATCTTCATTCATTATGTATTGAAAATTTCCGCTCACAAGGGTTTGGCTGTCTGCCGATACCACCGCTGAATCAGAAAGCTCCGAAGCAGAAACGGCACAAGGCAAAGACAATGCCATTGTAAGTGCAAGCACTGCACATAAAATTCTTTTTTTCATAATTACCTCCGTTTATATTAAGAAAATATGTGTAATATGCTGTGATTGTATTATTATACTAACACTTTTATATAAAAATGTCAATAATTATGACTGCGTTAATTGAATCATTTTACGACTTCATTCACTAATTTCTTATACATATATAGATACGTCCCTTGTTTCCTTAATTTTTAAGTATCTAATTCAAGATAATACAGCAAATTGGTATCCATATCATAAATAGCCAAAGAGCAATTAGTAGAATATCTGTTCAGCAATGCGGAATCGTCCTTTTTGTCCTTGCTTTGCGAATGACGGTCAACAAAACAGTAATATCCGTTTTCGATTTTAGGAACAACAGGGTTGTAATCGCTGTCGTGTATATAGGGTCTGTGATAACAGCCGTAGATTCCTGCTCCATATACAAAAGCTTCAAGATTTTTTGTTAACGGCAAGGGCTTCCAAGCGGTGCTTTCCTTTATCCTGTTAAGGCAATCTGTGTCGGAAAAAGAAAGCTTTACCACCATTTCGCCGTCACCGAGAAAACCACCGTGATCATCATATTGATAAATCACCACGCCATCGCTGACATCAACTTCCAGTGTATTCGAAATATCTGTTAATAAATCTGTTGTCTGAAACCCCATTAATTGACATCCTGTTATATTTACCAGTACTCCAATAAGCAATACAGCTATCACTGCACTGCATTTAGTTTTTTTCATTTTACTCACCCTTTCGGTATTCAAGCAAATTTGGAAGTTATCACAAGCACAAACAAAACGCCTTGACTGCTGTTTATTAATCTGTATTCGTATAATTATCCCCTATTTCACCAAAATAAATCTCTTCAATATAGTGTTCTATACCGCCGTCAAGAATCTGATGGTTTAATCTGTACTTTACAGGGATTTTCCTGAAATGAGTATCTTTTTCAAACTTATCTATAATCTCATTTTCATCAAAGCTCGGTGTCCCTATGCTGTTTTTAAACTCCTGTAAAAATAAATTTACTTCATTCTGCGTAATATTTTCATTCAGAATATTTGATAGAAAGACAGAAAAAATTGATATAGGTGAATTGTCCAAGTTTAAAATATTGTCCCCTCTGCACCCTCTACGAGCTGCGCCACACCATGATCTCCTACATGAAATCAGACGTGCCGGAACATCTCCTCAAGCGGGCCATCGGCCACAGTGAATCCATGGACACCTTCGGCGTCTACGGCCACACTGTCACCGGCGACAGCGAGCGCACCTGCGCCGCCATCAACTCCGTTTTCGACCAGCTTTTACTCACCCGCTAGGTCACCCGTCAACTCGCCCGTTTCAACTAAAATTTGGCGTTTTAACGTTCCTTCCAAAACCCTTAAAAACGCCTGTCAATCAGCACTTCAGGAGGTTTTTTACAATGAATGATTTTAAATGCAAGATGGTCCATAATAAT
>CAZNUF010000027.1:0-8917 GCA_964576125.1 uncultured Ruminococcus sp.
AGTGTTCAAGATAGTTTATTGGGAATGAGTTTAGATAATAATGATGTAGGGAGAGTGTATAAAATGGGATATAAATTAGCTGATAGACTAAATGAAAGAGCAAATGCACCAACAGACGTAAAAGGGTATAAAGTTGGGTGGACACAATATGATAAATATACGCAAGGATACCAAGGTGGAGAATTAACAGTATTTTGTGCTCCTAGTAAAACTGGTAAATCAGCTATCCTTATGAATCATGCAATGAGCTTATCAGTAGGTAGTGGCATAAGCGTACTATACATTAGCACAGAAATGACAGATGAAGAAATGGAAGATAGACTTTTATCTTGTTTATCTGGTGTACCTTACGTAGAGATAAGTAATGGTATGTTTGTTAAGAATACAGAGCATGGATTAGCACAAGATAAAACAAATAGAATAAACGAAGCACTTCAAATGATAAAAGAAGCTCCATTTAACCATATATATATGCCAGATTTTACAGTAGAGAAAGTTACAGCACTTGCAAAGCAAAAGAATTTACAAGGTAAATGTGATGTTCTTATATTCGATTATATAAAGCTTCCACCATCTGATGTTAGCCAATTGGCGTCAGCACAAGAATATCAAAGATTGGGCTATATGACTACTTGCTTAAAAGATTTAGCAGGAACACTTAACATACCAGTTATATCTGCGTGTCAAAGTAACTCTGATGAACAAGCAATAAGTGGTAAACCAGGGCAAAGCTTCATTGGTGGTTCTAAGAGAATACTTCACATGGCAAGCAAGTTGTTCTTCTTAGTGAATAAAACTGATGAAGAACTGGCTAGAAACGGTTTAGAGAAAGGGAATCAAACATTATGGTTAGCATTTCAAAGAAGTGGTTCTAGCGACCTTCCACCGATAAATATATATAACAATAGGCCAATATTAAGAATGGAAGAAGCTTAGGAGGTATATATAAGATGAATATTGTTGAATTAGTGCAATCTCAAATGAATTTAGATAGAATAGTAGATGTATTAAATTATTACGGAGTTAACCGAGTACATAATTTTGGAAGCACAATAAGATGTACTTGTCCTATACACGGAGGTGATAATCCAACATCTTTTGTATGGAAAGACAATGGGCTTTGGTTCTGCCATACAGCGTGTGGACGTGGAGGTGATGTGTTTAACTTCGTTGCTGAAATGGAGAATTTAGATGTTGAAACGAATTTTAAGGAAGTTGCTAATAAAGTTGCTCAAATACTTAACATAGATGTTACTAACGTTACTTATAACGCAAAAACTAGAGAAAATTTAAAAGAGCTAGAGCAATGGAAAAGATCAGTAATGAATAAAAAGACTATATGTAAGACAGAAGAGTATAATCTAGCAAAGCTTGGTCAATTAAAAGACATATCAAGGTATAGAGGTATAAGCGAAGAAACGCTTAGACTATTTGAAGTATCTTACTCTAAAGATATGGATAGAATAGTGTTTCCAATTCGTGATGAAAGTGGAACGTGCATAGGAGCTACAATGCGTAGAAGAGATAATAACAATCCTATTAAATGGCTACATTACCCTACTGGAATTAAAGTTGGTGAATACTTATATGGCATGCACCTAAATTTAGGTAATACACCTTGGATAGTTGAAGGTGCTATTGATGTGTTAAAGTTACGTGATTTAGATATATTTGCTTTAGGTTGCTTCGGAGCTAAATTAACAGATGAACAAGCGAAGATACTTATACGTAACTTCACGTCAGTTAATTTAATGTATGATGGAGATAAAGCAGGGCTTGACGCTACTTATAGTGCAATACAAAAGCTTAAAGGTAAGATGGATATGAACATATATGTTTTACCTTGGGGCGTAGATCCAGGAGCTATAACACCTAATACGTGGGAAGATATCAAGATTTATAAACCATACGAGTTTGAAGAAATGTATAAAAATATGGAGCAATGCGTTTAGCATTGCTTTTTTTAATTTAATTAAACTTTTTACAAAACAAATGTCGAACAAAAATTTAATATTTCGTGTCAATGTTCGTTATAATTTGTTGAAAAAATAGGAAATATGTGTTATCCTATATATGGGTGAGATTCTTGAGATTTACAAAAAATGAAATAGAAACTATGGTAATAGCCTATCAAAATACAAATGATAAATCGTACTTGAATACGATTGCTGAAAGTACAATAAAAATAATTTATAAGTTTGGCAAGAGTTATAAAAACGTTCCCAAGGAAGAACTTAATTACATATTTGGAATCGCCTTAAACAAAGCTGTAACCAAGTGGAATCCGAGTGGACAAGCTTCTTTCACAACGTATTTAAGTACAATTATTATTAATGAACTAAAGATGTACTTGCGTGATTACGTAAGGCAAAAACAAAAGAATTTCGAGAATAGTGCGTTGCAAGAGCTAGATGTGTTCGGCTTCGATAAGATGTTGAAAGCGTCAGATGATTTAAGTATCCTCATATACGAGGATATCGTAAATGAAACTTTAAATAGGTTTGAAAAAGACGAAACGAAGAAAGCACTTTTAATGTATTTAGAAGGACACAAGATAGAGAGCATAGTAAAAACGCTTAACATAGGTCGTACTAATTTTTATTATAATTTAAAGCAATTTAAAGCGTATTTGAGGGAGGAATTAGAAAGTGCATAACGTAGCAGATGTGTTGAGATTTGAAAGTAATACAGAGATATTTCAAAGAGAAGCGAGAAGAAGTTTAAGAGATGATTTACCTTATGAAGCTATATGTTCAAATATGTGCATGGGGCTTGCAGGTGAAATTGGCGAAGTGATTGATATTATGAAAAAACATATATATCAAGGGAAAGAACTTGATATTACTGATGTGATTGAAGAAGTAGGAGATGTTCTTTGGTACATTGCTAATTTTTGCAACGTAAACAACATAACAATGGACGAATGTATGGAAAGTAACATAAAAAAACTTAGAAAACGTTACCCTAATGGGTTTACAGTTAAAGACGCTAATGAAAGAAAAGATAAAATGGGGGAATAACAAATGGGAAAATTATGTTTAAAAGCTAACGTGAGATTAAATGGTTCAATTGAACTTACTAAAGAAGAGCTAGAAAAAATATTAGAAACTGATTACGAAAGCAACATGAAGAAAATTCAAAAGATTGCTAAGGAAGATTTTATAAGAGCTATAGAGCAAGACCTAGGCTTTAAAAGAGAAGAAATAAACGTTACTAAATTTGAGTATTTCTTTGATGACAGCGAGGTGAGTGAGTAATGAACGAATACAACAAATACTTAGATGATTTAGCAAAAATTTTTATGCAAGAAATAGAAAAGGAAGAAAACGAATCAAATAAGAATGATACTGTAAATCACCCAAAACATTACAACAATGGCGATATAGAAGTTATTGATTACATAAAAGACAAGCTTGGTATTGAAGGTTATGAAGCTTTTTGCATAGGTAACGTAATCAAATACGTATCAAGATATAAGCATAAAAACGGTAAAGAAGATTTAGAAAAAGCACTTACATATTTAAAGTGGGCAATAGAGGTGAGTAAGTAATGACAAATGAAGAATTTTACGCTACTTACAAAACTGAATGTTGCAAAATAAGCGTTGAAATAAAAGTTGACGATAGATTTCTACTTGAAGAAAGATACGAAGTTACGTGTCCTTTATGTGGAAAGACAACTACAGTACAATAAGGAAGCCTAATGCTTCCTTTTTATATACACAAAAGGGAGAGAAATTATGATAGAGGATATAATTAAAGAACTAAAGGATAAAGGTGTAGATGTTGGCGTTAGAGAGTGTGTACTGCCAGACAAAATAAGTAAGCAAAAGACAAGAAAGAACCATAACAAGCGTAAGCTTACTGACGAACAAGCAAGATACATAAGAATGGAATATAGAAGAGGTAAATCTTATCATAGATTAGCCACTAAATTTGGTGTTAACGCAACAACAATAAAACAAATAGTAGAATATAAAAGTTATAAAAAAGCTTTGGGATTGCCTAAAGCTGTTAAAGGAGAGAATATTTATGTTTAACCGATTTACAGAGCTTCACGTTCATAGCGAATACTCTATGCGTGATGGTGCTAATAAAGTAGAAAAGTTAATTGATAGAGCAATAGAACTAGGCCATAAAGCAATAGCAATAACTGACCACGGAACTATGGCAGGCATTATACCTGCATATATATATGCAAAAGAAAAGAATTTTAAAATTATAGTAGGGTGTGAATTTTACGTTGGAAGAGAAGAACGTAACCATTTAGTAGTTTTAGCAAAGAATGAAAAAGGATATAAAAATATGCTAAAGTTAGTTGCGTTAAGTAACAAACCAGAGCATTTTTATTATAAACCAACTATAGAAGAAGCTGATTTATTTGCTAATAGCGAAGGCCTTATTGTACTTACTGCGTGTATAGGTGGAAAACACGGTAGACTTATCATAAATGGCGAAAAAGAAAATGCTTATAAAAGTTTAATGATGTATAAAAATATATTCAAAGATGATTTATATGTAGAAATACAACACAACTCTATTCCAGTACAAGAAAGTGTTAATAGAGAGCTTATTGATTTAGCAAGAAAACTAGGAATTAAAATAGTAGCAACTAATGACGTTCACTTCTTAACTAAAGAGGACGCTTACGCTCACGAAGTTTTGCTTGCCATACAACAACAAAAGAAAATGAATGATGAAAAACGTTGGAAGTTTGATGGAGATAGTTACTATATACATTTATATGACGAAATGTTAAGGCTACCTCTTCCGTTAGAAGCTATTCATAATACGCAAGAAATAGTAGATAAGTGTAACGTTGAAATTGATTTGTCTAGTATACACGCTCCTTCATATTGTCCTACTAAAGAGGAAGAAGTTGCACTTATTAAAGCTAAAATGAATAAGTGGTACGCAAAGAAATTCGGTAACACATATAATAAGGAAGTAATTGACCGTATAAATAGCGAATTAAAAGTAATTATTGAAAAGGACTTTACTGGTTACTTCTTGCTTGTTGCTGATTATATTAACGCATTTGAATCTATGGAAATAGAGCAATATGGTGTAAAGCAAAATTTAATGTGTGGTCCAGGAAGAGGTTCTGGCGTAGGTTCGTTAGTTGCTTATGCACTAGGAATAACAAAAGTAAATCCTTTAGAATACGATTTGCTTTTTGAACGTTTCATTAACGTAGACAGATTATCTTATCCAGATATAGATACGGATTTTGACTACGAACATAGACAAAAAGGTATTCAATACATGATTGATAAGTATGGTAGCGAACACGTTGCTCAAATTAGCGCCTTTGGTACTCTTCAGACTAAAGCTACTTTTCGTTCAATACTAAGTGCATTTGATTATCCTACTAATATTATTAATAAAATTTCAAAACTTATACCAGAAGGTTGTGAAAAAATAGAGGACGCTCTTAGTGATCCTGCGTTAATGTTCGCAACAAAAGGTATGGAAAAAGAGATAGAAGTTATGAAAGCACTTGAAGGAATAACTACTACTCAATCAATGCACCCTGCAGGAGTTGTTGTAACTGACGAACCTATATACACTTATGCTCCTTGTCATACAACAAGTGATGATAGAAACAAGTATGTAATAAGTTTAGATAAAAAGAAAGTTGAGAAAGTTGGTTTAATTAAACACGACTTCTTAGGCCTTAAAACTGTTACTATACTTAGAAAAACACTTGCGCGTATCAAGAAGACATATGGTGTTGATATAGACATATGGAACTTACCTAAAGACGATAAGAAAGTATATAGTTTATTAAACTCTGGTCATTTAACTGGTGTGTTTCAGCTTGATGGAGATAGTGCTAAAGCTATTGTTGAGAAGCTAAAGCCTAGCAAATTTGACGATATAATAGCTTGTGAAGCTGTTTGTAGACCTGGAGTTAAAGAAGCTAAAGATTACATTGAAAAAATGTGTCATTCTTACGGAATAGAAGAGGTAGATAAAATACTTGAACCTACTTACGGAGCTATTGTGTTCCAAGAGCAAACAATGAGATTAATGAATGTAGTTGGTGGGTGGACTTTAGGGAAAGCCGACTATATGAGGAAGGTGAAAGACCTTGAAGAATATAGAGATGATTTTGTTCACGGTGCTATGGCTAATGGCTATACATCTACTTTTGCCAATAACATATTTGATAGATTCGATTTGGGATATTCATTTAACAAATCTCATGCCGTGGCTTACGCTTTTATTACTTTTGCTACTGCTTACTTAAAGGCGTACTATCCTGCTGAATATATGTGCGAATTTATTGATATGTATAAAGATGATAGAGACACTGTTAATGTTGCTATTGCTGAATGTAAAGCTCTAGGGATAAACATTACAGCTCCAAACATAAATGCTACACACGTAGGGTTTGATGTGGTAGATGGGAACATATGTTTCGGATTATCTGGTGTAAAAGGCGTTGGTGAAAAAGCTGTTGAAAAACTTATCGCTTATACTAAGAACACTAAGATAACTACACTTCAAGAACTTATAGATAGTAACACTCTTAACAAAACTGGAATACTTGCTATGATTAAATGTGGCGTATTCGATAAGGAAGGTGAAAGAGTTGATTTAATTAACTCTTATATCGCTACTAGAAGCAAAAAAGAGCGTGAAACTGAAACTATTACTGAATATAACGAAAAAATGAAACTTGCTTGGGAGAAGGACGTTTGTGGTATATACCTAACAAGCCACCCATTAGACAAATTTTTAGTAAAAAATTACTCAGAAGTGTCGAATTTTGGTGTGATTGGTGGTATAATAAATAGTGTGAAGGTAATTAAGACCAAAAACGGTAAAGAAATGTGTTTCTTACAATTAGAGGATAGGGAAACAATTATTGACGTAACAGTTTTTCCGAATGTTTATACAGCGTGTAAGCACAATTTGGTTGAAGGAAATATTGTCTTTACCAAAGGTCGTAAAGATGGTAACAATAAATGGTTATCAGATAATATTGAACAAATAGGGCGTATCTAACGCCCTAAGATAAAAGGGGGAAATGTATGAGTAAAGTATACATAGCAGGAGATATGCTAAAGAAAGGTTCTCAAATGCTAAGAGAACAAGAAGCAAATGATTTAAGAATATTAGGTTATGAAATTCATTCACCTAAAGATGACGAAGAAATTAATGATAAACAAAATCAAACAGAAGAATCAAATAACGGACTTGCAGAAAAAATTGTATATAAAGATACAGTAGGAATCGTTGAGAGCGATATAGTTGTAATTGAACCAACAAATGACGCTTTAGGTACTTGTGTTGAGTTAGGTCAAATCAAAGGAATGAAGGACATGGCATATATATTTTTAAAAGAACTTGAATCAGCAAAAGATATTTCAGAAGCTATACAAAATTACATAGATTTTTGTGTAACTATAATGAGCAAAAAGATATACCCTCATTATGAAGATTGCAGGAGAACAAGCATACCAGAAGTAGGAGATAGACGTTCATGGGGAGTAAACCAATACGTTTACGGTGTATGCCTACAACTTACAAATGGAAAAGGATTTTATGAGTGGAACGAAATATTGGAGGAGTTAAAGAATGATTAGTACACTATGCTTTTTAGTAGTTAACAGCTTATTATCTTTTATGTTGTTAACTACTATTAAAAAAAGAGGAAATATTGGCATTGATTTTGCGTTATGCCTATTATTCACATTTTTAGGAAACGTATCATTAGGAATTGGAATCAATACATTAGTATCACTTTTTAATGTTTGTTTAGGTTTATACATTGTTAAAAATAAACAATCTGATACAATTTAAGAAAAAAATGCGTGTTTTGTTCTTTTTAACTGCGCTTTTTATACCAAAAGAGTTATTAACATTATGTTAATAAGGTGTGGACAAAGCAATAAAGCCACTTTCAGAAAAAACTGCGTTTATTCCTACATTTGCGCAGTTTTTATTTTGCTAAAAAATGGAGGTGATAGAATGGATATAGCTGAAATAATTGCATATATCGTTTTTGTTACTATGGGTTCTATGTGTGGGATAATGTTGTTATGGTTCTTTCAAGAATTAAAAATATTAATAAAAGGAGAGAATAAAAATGAAGAGGTTTAGTGTTAGTTGTCTAGGAACATATGAAACGTGTGGGTACAAATGTTTAAGACAGTACAACAAGATGGGGGAAGATAAATTAGAAGATGATAAAAACTTTTATGGGGAGTTTGGTTCACTTCTTCACGATTTATTTGATATGCACTATAAACAAAACTTAACTATCGAAGATATGAAAGGGATATTCTTCGATAGAGTGTTAAGACTTGAATGTGAGTTTCCAGATGGAAAGAAAGACAAATACATGACAGAAGCATTGGAGCAATTTGATTACTTCTACGAAAAGTACGCTCCAATGAAGCCAATCGCAACAGAAGAAGAATTTGATGAATTTTATATTGATGGAGTTCCATTACACTTTAAAGGGTTTATTGATAGAATTGATGGAAGCATAGAAGAGGAAGAAGTTGTGTTAGCCGATTATAAAACTGGATCTTCTACTAAATATACTAAACGTGAATTAAGTGATAACATTCAAGCAACAGTTTATTCACTTTGGTTCAAAGAAAAATATGGGTTCTATCCAAAAAGATTCGTGTTTATCTTTACGAAAGAGCGAAAAACAAAAGAAATAGAAATAGATCACGCTTTCATTGAACGTGGGTTAGCAAGAATAAAAAGAATTACTAACGCAATAGAACAAGGAATATTCATTCCAGAAGCAAAAGGTGGTAAGTATTTCTGTAAAAATTTCTGTAACTACTTTGATGAATGTCCTAAGTACATCAAATCAAATGATGGGTGGGATTTATAAGTAATTGCGTAGTACATCACGCAAGGAATATAGGCAGAATGTACCTTGCACCATG
>CAZNUF010000028.1:0-8709 GCA_964576125.1 uncultured Ruminococcus sp.
TATTGATAAAATCTAATAAATTTCGATTAATTTAAAATAATTTGAAGAAATTTGAATTTTTATGACTGAAAATGCTTGACTTTGAAGATTTATGTGTTATAATCTAATCAAGAGGTGAATGAAAGATGCTCACGCAGGAAAGGTATCAGGCAATTTTACAAATACTTAACGAAAAAAACGCAGTAACCGTTTCAGAGCTTACACAGCTTCTCGACACGTCTGAATCCACCATAAGACGTGACCTGAATGCACTTGACGAAATGGGAAAGCTAAATAAGGTTTTCGGAGGTGCAACTTCGGTAAAGCAGACTTCGGGAATCCTTGAAGATAACGTAAACAACCGAGAAACCGTTATGAGCGAGGAGAAAAACCTAATTGCATCCTATGCCGCAAAGCTGATTAACGACAACGACTTTGTTTTTATCGATGCCGGAACAACAACCTCAAGGCTTGTCGATTACATCACGAATGACAAAGCAACCTACGTCACAAACGGCATACCTCACGCAAGAAAGCTCCTGCAAAAGGGATTTACGGCTTATATGGTGGGCGGCAAAATTAAGCCTGTTACCGAGGCTGTAATCGGTTCCGAGGGAATCAGGAGTATTGCAAACTTCAATTTCACAAAGGCTTTTATGGGTGCAAACGGAATTGACGCTGACGCAGGCTTTACAACTCCCGAGGTTGAGGAGGCTCTTATAAAGGAAAAAGCAATTGAAAAAAGCTATATGACCTTTATCCTTGCCGACCATACGAAGTTCAACGTAGTTTGTCCCGTATCCTTTGCAAAAATTGATAAGTGCTGTATAATCACAGACAGTCTGCCAAATAAAAAGTATGCAGAATACACCGTGATAAAGGAGGTAAGTAAATGATTTACACCGTAACGCTAAATCCGTCAATTGATTATGTTGTAAGACTGGAATCGCTTGTAACCGGAATTACAAACCGCACCACAAGCGAGGAATACTACTTCGGAGGAAAGGGAATCAACGTTTCCTGCGTACTTGCCGAGCTTGACCTTGAAAGCACAGCATTTGGCTTTGTTGCAGGGTTTACGGGAGATGCAATTGAAAAGGGAATAAGGAACGATAAAATTATTACCGACTTCATAAAGCTTGAAAAGGGTATTTCAAGAATCAACATAAAGATAAAAGCTGGAGAGGAAACCGAAATCAATTGTCAGGGTCCTCACATTGAAGAAAGCGAGCTTGAAAGACTGCTGAATAAGGTTGACCGAATCAAGGACGGCGACACACTTGTAATTGCAGGTAATGTGCCGAACACGATGCCCGATGATGTTTACGAAAGAATACTTGAAAGAATCAAGGGTAAAAAAGTCAGAATTGTTGTTGACGCAACAAAAAAGCTTTTGCTTAATTCGCTTAAGTACAAACCGTTTTTAATCAAACCCAACCGACAGGAGCTTTCGGAAATCTTTGAAACCGAAGTAAGCACAGAAGCCGATATTGAAAAATACGCCAAAGAGCTGCAGAAAATGGGAGCGCAGAATGTTCTTATTTCACTCGGCGGCGACGGCGCATTGCTTATCGATGAGTTCGGCGAAAAGCACAAGCAGGGTGTTCTGAAAGAAAAGGTGATTAACACCGTCGGCTCAGGCGACTCAATGGTAGCAGGCTTTATCGCAGGATATGAAAAAGAGCACAGCTACCCCTATGCACTTAAATTAGGCAGTGCCTGCGGAAACGCAACAGCGTTTTTAAGCGGACTTGCCACAAAAGAAAAAATAAATGAATTACTTAAAAAATTCAATTAAAAAAGGAGAGAAATTTATGCGTATTACCGACTTACTGAAAAAGAACGGAATTGCTCTTAACGTGAATGTATCCGATAAGAGTGCAGCAATCAACAAGCTCGTTTCACTTCACGAGAAATGCGGAAATCTGAACAACACAGCCGTATTTAAGGAAGGTATCCTTAAAAGAGAAGAAATGGGCACAACGGCAGTAGGAATGGAGGTTGCCATTCCTCACGCAAAGAGTGATGCAGTCAAGGCTCCTGCACTTACCGCAATTACAGTTCCAAACGGAGTTGACTACGGCGCAGCAGATAAAAAGCCCTGCAAGCTAATCTTTATGATAGCCGCAACAACAGACGGCGATGTTCATCTTGAGGTGCTTGCAAGACTTATGCAGCTGCTTATGGACGAGAAGTTCACAGCAAAGCTCAAGACAGCAAAAACTGCTGATGAGTTCCTTGCAATTATTGACAAAAAAGAAACAGAGAAGTTCCCGGAAGAAGCAAAAGCTCCTGCAAAGACTGCTAAAAAAGGCTACAGAGTTCTTGCGGTAACAGCTTGTCCGACAGGTATTGCTCACACCTATATGGCTGCCGAGGCACTTGTAAAAGCAGGCGAGAAGATGGGTATTACAGTCAAGGTTGAAACAAACGGCTCAGGCGGTGCAAAGAACTTACTTACAGCCGAAGAAATTGCAAACTGCGACGGTATTATCATAGCCGCAGACAAGAGCGTTGAAACAGCTCGCTTTGACGGCAAGCCCGTATATTCAACAAAGGTTTCCGACGGCATCAACAAGCCTGAGGAGCTTATCAAAAAGATAATTAACGGACAGGCTCCCGTTTTCCACTCTGACCGCAAGTCAAAGGCTGAAGTATCAGGCGGCGGAAACGAAAGCATAGGACGTCAGCTTTACAAGCACCTTATGAACGGTGTATCACATATGCTTCCGTTCGTAGTTGCAGGCGGTATCTTTATTGCAATCGCATTCCTCATTGATGCGGCAAGCGGTGTTCAGGCGGCAGGCAACTCTGCGTTCGGTACGGTTAATCCCGTAGCGGCTTGGTTCAAGAATATCGGCGGATATGCATTTAACTTTATGATTCCGATTCTCGCAGGCTTTATCGCACGATCAATCGCTGACCGTCCCGGTTTGCTTGTTGGTTTCGTAGGCGGTTTCCTTGCAACAAACGGTGCTACCTTTGTTGATCCGGGTGCTGCTGCAACAATTCCCTCGGGCTTCCTCGGCGCACTCCTTGCAGGCTTTGCAGGCGGTTACTTAATGCTCGCTCTTGAAAAGCTCTGCGACAAACTTCCAAACGCACTCGAAGGCATCAAGCCCGTGCTTCTTTATCCTCTCGCCGGACTTGGCATCGTAGCAGTTATGATGTGTGCAGTTAACCCGATTATGGGTATTGTAAACACAGGTCTTAACAGCGGTCTTATCTGGCTCTATGAGAATAACCTCGGTATTCTCCTTGCTTGTATTCTCGGCGCAATGATGTCAATTGATATGGGCGGTCCTTTCAACAAGGCTGCTTATGTATTCGGTACAGGTATGCTCACAACAGCGGCAACAAATCCCGAAGTTGCAACAGTTGCTTATCAGATTATGGCTTGCGTAATGATTGGCGGTATGGTTCCTCCTCTTGCAATCGCTCTTTCAACAACATTCTTCAAGAGCAGATGGACAGCAGAAGAGAGAAAGAACGGCGTAGTAAACTATGTAATGGGACTTTCATTCATCACAGAGGGCGCAATTCCTTATGCAGCTTCCTCACCCTTAAAGGTTATTCCTTCCTGCGCAATCGGTTCGGCGGTAGCAGGCGGACTTTCATGGCTCTTCGGCTGCACACTTATGGCACCTCACGGCGGTATCTTCGTAGTTGCAACAATCGGCAATCCGCTTCTCTACCTTCTTGCACTTGCAATCGGTTCGGTAGTAGGTATGATTCTTCTTACAATTATGAAAAGACCTATTGACTCTGCAAAGAAAAAATAATATAATATAAATAACATATAAAAAATGCAATTAGTTCCGCAGTTTGTTTGTACAGACTGCGGAACTTAGAAAAATTGATAAGGAGAAATAATTATGGTTTCAAAACAGCTTACTCTTACAAATGCACAGGGTTTTCATATGCGTCCGGCTTCGGTTTTTGCTACAGCTATGGGAAAATATTCCTGTGATGTTACAATCAAGTTCAACGGCAACGATTACAACGCTAAAAGCCTTTTAAATATTATTGCCGCCTGCATTAAATGCGGCAGTGAAATTGAAGTAGTTTGCGATGGCGCCGACGAAAACGAGGCTTTAGCAGAGGCAGTTCAGTTAATTGAAAGCGGACTCGGCGAATAATCAGGCGCAATTCCGCATTAATCGAGGTGATTGATATGTTAAACGGTACTCCTGCATCAGACGGAATCGGAATCGGCAAGGTTCTGATAATTGAGGAACATTCACTTGAATATACTCCCAAAACAGTTGAAGATACAGACGCAGAAACAGAGAGATTCAGAAACGCCGTTGATGAGTTCTGCAGCAATACTCTTGAGCAGGCTGAAAATTTAAGAAAATCAACAGGAGACAAAGAGGCAGAAATTCTCGAAGGTCATATTGCAATAATTAAGGACCCGTATCTTTGTGGTGAAATCGAAAAGCTCATTGCTGACGGACAGTGTGCCGAGTCGGCACTGGAGCATATGTGCGATATGTTTATTGCAATGTTTTCCTCAATGGACGACGAGCTTACAAAACAGCGTGCGGCAGACGTGCGTGACATAAAAACAGGCGTTTTGAGTATTCTTCTCGGCGTTCAGGAGGTTAAAATCAGCTCTGCACCGTCGGGTACTGTGCTTGTTGCAAAGGAGCTTACTCCGTCAATGACGGCAGGAATCAACAAGGATAACATAGTCGGAATCATTACCGAAACAGGCGGAAAAACCTCTCACTCTGCAATCCTTGCAAGAGCTCTTGAAATTCCTGCTGTGTTAAGTGTTGAAAATGCTGTTACAAAACTTACTAACGGTCAGAAGGTCATTGTTGACGGAAGTGAGGGCGTTGTAATTGACTCACCCGATGAAGTTCAGCTTGAAAATTATACACAAAAGCGCAATGCGTTTCTCACCGAACGCAGAGAGCTTGAAAACTACAGAGGAAGAAAAACCGTTTCTGCAAGCGGAGAAGAGTATGAGCTGTTTTGCAACATAGGAAAGCCCGACGACGCTGTAAAGGCTGTTGAGTCAGACGGCGAGGGAGTGGGACTTTTCAGAACAGAATTCCTGTTTATGGACAGAAATTCAATCCCCACAGAGGACGAGCAGTTTGAGGCGTATAAAAAGGCTGTTCTTATTCTCAAGGATAAATCACTTATCATAAGAACTCTTGACATCGGCGGCGATAAGGACTTACCGTATCTCGGACTTGAAAAGGAAGAAAATCCTTTTATGGGCTTCCGTGCAATCAGATATTGCCTTAAAAACCGTGACCTTTTCAAAACTCAACTCAGAGCAATTCTGCGTGCAAGTGCATTCGGCGACATAAAAATAATGTTCCCGCTCATCACGACGGTTGATGAACTGCGAGAGGGAAAAGAGCTTGTTGAAGAGGTCAAGTCGGAGCTTCGTGAAAAAGAAATTAACTTCAACGAAAATATACAGGTCGGCGTAATGATGGAAACTGCGTCAGCTGCAGTAATTGCCGATATGCTTGCAAAGGAAGCAGACTTTTTCAGCATCGGAACAAATGACCTTACAGGCTACACAATGGCTTGTGACCGAGGAAACAGCGACGTATCATATCTATATTCTGCACTCCAGCCGAGTGTTCTGCGCCTGATAAAGCACATAATTGAGTGCGGAGTTAAGAACGGAATACCCGTTGGAATGTGTGGCGAAGCGGCTGCAAACCGAATTATGATACCGCTTTTAATTTCCTTTGGCTTGACGGAATTCAGCGTATCTGCACCGTCTGTACTTAAAGTAAGAAAGACAATTTCAACTTGGACAAAGCACGAAGCTGACGAAGTAGCCGAAAAGGTTATGTCAATGTCTACCGAAAGAGAAATTTTTGATTATCTCAAAACAGTAATTTAAATAATTTACTCATTTGTTTTTCCATATTACCCTAAAAAACCTCCCGACTTACAGATAAGTTGGGAGGTTTTTTGAGAATATTGTTGACAATCAATGAGGTTGTGATATAATAAAATTGTGGTATATAATATATACAAATAATACAAAGGATACTGCTTTATGAATAAAATCAAAAATTTTAAGTATATAACACCGATTATTTATTTTTTGAACTATTCTACAGTATTGTCGGCGTTTCTATCGACAATTTTTCTTGCAAATGCCTCAGGCGGATTTTTGTTTATAATGAGTTTGCTTTTTGCAGTAGTCTTATATATTATTGATTTATTGTTCATTGAAAAGTGGTATAATTATGCATTATGTACAGCACCTTTTGCTGTCGGCTCAATATACGGAGCAATTGAAACATATATAAAATATAACTTTACAGATTTTTATAACTGCGATTTTTCGAGTATAGAAGTATTGCTGGCATTTGTTTTCTTCCATTTTTGTGCGTCGGTTTCAGTTTCACTGACAGTTTTCGGCTCAATGTTTATTCACAGATTCAGAAATGAAAAAAGCTCAAAATCAAGTAAAAAAATATACACGATTGCAATTGTATCCTATTTTACGGCGGTGGCAGTGCAGTTTATATTATCAGCACCGGAAGGTGATTTTCTGTTAAAGCAGTCGGTGTTATCAAATATATTTTTAGTTGTTTTTTCAATATTGATTATTATAATATTCGCTTGTTATAAATTATCAAAAGCAACACAACTTGTCACCGATGAAACAGGCGAATCTGAAGATAAATTATGAAAGGTTTGACGGAAATAATCAGCATTTCTGATTATGGTAATTCACGAATTAATACACGCAGTAACTTTGACCGCTCATACGAATTCAGAGTAGTAGTATTTAAAAAGGATTGGTATCAATGTCTGAAATTAAAATTGAACATATAGCAATGTATGTAAAAGACCTTGAGGGTGCAAAGGAATTTTTTGAAAAATATTTCAATGCAAAATCAAATGAAAAATATCACAACACAAAAACAGGCTTCAGGTCTTACTTTCTTTCGTTTGACGGAGGTGCAAGGCTTGAAATTATGTCAAAACCGAATGTGGCAGATGATGAAAAAACATTAACAAAAACGGGCTATGCACACCTTGCTTTCAGCGTAGGGAGCAGAGAAAAAGTTGATGAGCTTACACATCAGCTTGAAGCTGACGGTTACAGCGTAATAAGCGGACCGAGAGTAACAGGCGACGGATATTACGAAAGCTGTGTACTTGGTTTTGAAAACAATCAGATTGAAATAACGGAGTAAAATAAAATCATAAGCATAAAAAATACCGCCCCACAAAAGTGGAGCGGTTTTCATTTAGTAATCAGTAATTAGTTAGCTCTGGTAACCTTACCTGAACGTAAGCAACGGGTGCAAGCATATACACGCTTCGGAGAACCGTCAACAATAGCCTTAACACGCTGTACGTTGGGCTTCCATGTTCTGTTGGAACGTCTGTGAGAGTGAGATACCTTGATGCCGAACTTTACATCCTTACCGCAGAATTCACATTTTGCCATGCGTCTGCACCTCCTTAAAATTGCAAATAATTTTTCTAACTTTGTTATAATAACAGAAAATCAAAGAAATTGCAAGTGTTTTTTCAAAATTTCTTAACTTGTTTTTTGCAACAGTTTGATATATAATATAGTTTGAGTATATTTATTTTTTATGACTATAGTGAGCGACGCCCTTGTCGCTTATATCGAAACAATCATTTCGGAGGAATATTATGCTTTTTCAGCTTTTAAGAGGTAATTTTGATTTTACTTCAATTGTAGCGGAAATACTTGCAGTTCTGCTTATTGTCTTTCTTATTCTGCCGTTTCACGAGTGGGCACACGCTTTTACGGCTTCACTGCTCGGCGACAAGGCTATAAAATACAGAGGCAGACTTTCGCTCAATCCTTTAAGTCATATTGACCCTATGGGTGCATTGTGCCTGCTTTTGTTCGGCTTTGGTTGGGCAAAGCCTGTTCCTGTTGACCCGAGAAATTTTAAGAATCCAAAGCTCGGTATGGCTGTAACTGCAATTATGGGACCGATTGCAAACCTTTTAGCGGCTTTTGCAGGACTACTTATTTATAATGCGCTGTTCTATCTTGCCTTCGGATTTTTAATTACCGACATTGGCGGCTTTGTAAGGACATTCTTGAGTTTTTACATTTCGTGCAATATCGGACTTGCGGTGTTCAACCTTATTCCGATTCCTCCGCTTGACGGCTCAAAGGTGCTTTTCCTGTTTCTGCCCGACAGTGCTGTAAACTTTTTCTACAGATACCAGCAGATTTTCTTTTTAGCAATTTTTGTGCTTATCTATCTCGGAGTGCTTTCTCCCGTGCTCAACTTTGCAACAGACGGAATTTTAGACGGATTAACCTGGCTTTCTTCATTGCCGTTCAGACTTTTTATTCACTGATTAAGGAGGGCGGCATATGGAAACGCAGCTGCAATATAAGCTGCCCGTATTTGAAGGGCCGCTTGACCTGTTGCTTACTTTGATTTCAAAAAATAAAATAGATATTTACGATATTCAGATTTCCGAGCTGCTTGAGCAGTATATGGAGCAGATTAACCGTATGCAGGAAGGCCAAATGGATATTGCGTCCGAGTTCCTTACAATGGCGTCAAGGCTTGTCTATATAAAGTCGGTAATGCTTTTGCCAAAGTATGAGGAAGAGGCACAGGAGCTTAAAAAGGAGCTTACCGGACAGCTGCTTGAATACGCAGTCTGCCGTGAAATGGCTGAAAAGCTCGGCGGAATTTATGACTTTGATACTTATTTCAGAGAGGCTTCTCCCGTAGA
>CAZNUF010000029.1:0-8707 GCA_964576125.1 uncultured Ruminococcus sp.
TTGCAGGGGTTGTTTGAACGAAGAGCCTTTGTTCTGATGTCCTTGATGCCGACTGCTTCAACAACGGCACGAACAGGACCGCCTGCGATAACACCGGTACCGGGAGCAGCGGGCTTCATAAGAACTCTGCCTGCACCGAACTCGCCGATGATTTCGTGAGGAATTGTTGTTCCTCTGAGTGAAACCTTCATAAGGTTTTTCTTTGCATCCTCAATACCCTTGCGGATTGCGTCGGGTACTTCGCCTGCTTTACCGATACCGAAACCAACTGTTCCGTTACCGTCGCCTACAACTACTAAAGCTGCAAACTTGAATATACGACCGCCCTTAACCGTCTTTGATACACGGTTAATAGTAACGACTCTTTCTTTTAATTCGCCTGTTACTTCTACTGTTTTAGCCAAAGTTATTCCTCCTCTTCCTTAGAAATTGAGGCCGCCCTCACGGGCGCCTTCGGCCAATTCCTTAACACGGCCGTGATAGATATTACCGCCTCTGTCGAAAACAACATCAACGATATTTTTAGCTTTTGCACGCTCTGCAACGAGAACGCCTACAGCCTTTGCTGCCTCTTTGTTTCCGCCATTACCCTCGATGGACTTGTCAAGGCTTGAAGCCTGAGCAAGTGTAACACCGGCTACGTCGTCAATAATCTGAGCGTAGATGTTGTTTCTGGAGCGGAATACGCACAAACGGGGACAAGATGCTGTGCCGCTTACTTTGCTGCGGACTCTCTTATGGCGTTTTGCACGTGCCTTTTTTGTATCAGGTCTGCTTACCATTATTTTTCACTCCTTAATTATTTGCCCTTACCGGCCTTGCCTTCCTTGCGGCGGATAACTTCGTCAGCGTACTTAATACCCTTGCCCTTATAAGGCTCCGGCGGACGCTTTTCTCTTACTTCGGCAGCAAACTGACCAACCTTTTGCTTATCAATGCCGACAATAATGATTTTGTTGGGATCGGGAACTTCAATCTTGATGTCCTCTGTATCCTCAACGATAACCTGGTGTGAATAACCGAGGTTCATAACGCACTTGTTACCCTGCTTCTGAACACGGTAACCAACGCCGTTAACCTCAAGCACCTTCTTGTAGCCCTCTGTAACACCTACAACCATATTGTTGATGAGTGTTCTTGTAAGACCGTGAAGTGAGCGGTTTTCTTTAGTGTCATCGGGACGAGTAACCTCGATTACGTCGCCCTTGATTTCAACTGTCATAGCCTGATTGTATGCGAAATCAAGTGTGCCCTTGGGACCTTTGACAGTGATAACGCCGTCAGCGATAGTCGCTGTAACACCGGCGGGAATATTTATAGGTTTTCTTCCAATTCGAGACATTTTCGCACCTCCTCTTACCAAATGTAAGCGAGAACTTCGCCGCCAATGTGCTCCTTACGTGCCTGACGGTCAGTCATAACACCCTTGGAGGTAGAAATAATGGCAATTCCGAGTCCCTTCATTACCTTCGGCATATCTTCTGCATTGCTGTAAATACGTAAACCGGGCTTTGATACACGGCGGAGACCTGTGATAACAGGAGTCTTTCCGTCAACATACTTAAGAGTAACCTTAATTACGCCCTGCTTGCCGTCTTCTATAACTGTGAAATTCTTAATGTAGCCTTCATCAAGAAGAATCTGACAAATAGACTTCTTGAGGTTTGAAGCAGGAATTTCAACAGAATCGTGCTTTGCTGAATTTGCGTTACGAATTCTTGTAAGTAAATCAGCAATTGTATCTGTAATCTGCATTACCTTTATCCTCCCTTGCTTACCAGCTTGCTTTCTTTACGCCCGGAATTTCGCCCTTGTAAGCGAGCTCACGGAAGCAAATACGACAAATACCATACTTGCGGAGGTAGGCGTGTGGTCTACCACAGATATTACATCTTGAATACTCTCTTGTAGAGAACTTCTGCTTTCTCTGCTGCTTAACTTTCATTGCAGTTTTAGCCACAACAATCCCTCCTTACTTTGAAAACGGTGCGCCCATGAGAGTTAAAAGCTCACGAGCTTCTTCGTCTGTCTGTGCTGTGGTAACGAAGCAAATGTCCATACCACGAACCTTGTCAATCTTGTCATAATCAATTTCAGGGAAAATGAGCTGCTCTTTGAGGCCCATATTGTAGTTACCTCTGCCGTCGAAAGAGTTGGGGTTGATGCCTCTGAAGTCTCTTACACGGGGAAGAGCTACGTTAAAGAGTCTGTCGAGGAACTCGTACATTCTCTCGCCTCTTAAAGTAACCTTACAGCCAATCGGCATACCTTCTCTGATTTTGAAGTTAGCAACTGATTTTCTTGCTCTGCACACGAGAGGCTTCTGACCAGTGATGGCAGAAAGGTCTGTGCAGATAGCGTCGATTACCTTTGAGTTTTCTTTAGCTTCGCCTGCGCCTACGTTGATAACGATTTTATCAAGCTTCGGAATCTGCATAGTGCTCTTGTAGGAGAACTTTGACATAAGAGCAGGTGCAACTTCTTTTGAATAATATTCTTTAAGTCTTGCCATATCTTATTTCCTCCTTACAGTGATTCCTTGCACTTAGCGCAGATTCTGCCCTTTGAGCCGTCCTCAAAAATCTTGTGAGCAACTCTTGTGGGCTTCTTGCATCTGGGGCATACAATCTGAACCTTGGAAGCATACATAGCGCCCTCAGCCTTGATGATACCGCCCTGCTCGCCCATCTTTCTGGGCTTAACGTGCTTTGAAACCATATTACATTTCTCTACGATAACCTTGCCTTCTTTAGGGCTGACAGCCAAGACCTGACCCTTTTTGCCCTTATCCTTACCGCTGATAACGATAACGGTGTCGCCTGTTTTTACATGAACCTTATTCATTGTGACACCTCCAAATTAAAGTACTTCGGGAGCGAGAGAAAGAATCTTCATAAAGTCCTTATCACGAAGCTCTCTTGCTACCGGTCCGAAGATACGAGTACCCTTGGGGTTCTTATCTTCCTTGATGATAACAGCCGCATTTTCATCAAAGCGGATGTATGTGCCGTCTTCACGTCTTACGCCCTTTGCAGAACGAACAACTACGGCTCTTACAACGTCGCCTTTTTTAACAACACCGCCGGGTGCTGCTTTTTTAACCGAGGCAACAATAATATCGCCAATGTTGGCATATCTCCTTCTGGTACCGCCGAGTACACGAATGCACATAAGTTCCTTTGCGCCGGTGTTGTCGGCAACCTTGAGGATGGTTTGCTGTTGAATCACAGTGTATTCCTCCTTTTCTCAAAGCCGCTAAACTTATTTAGCTTTCTCAATAATCTCGACGAGTCTCCATCTTTTATCCTTAGAAAGAGGACGGGTCTCCATAACCTTTACACGGTCGCCGATATTGCACTCATTGTTCTCGTCGTGTGCCTTAAAGCGAACCGTACGCTTAACAATTTTGTTATAAAGCTTATGCTTTACGCTGTCTTCAACGGCAACAACGATTGTTTTGTCCATCTTGTTGCTTACAACCTTGCCGACAACGGTTTTTCTCATATTTCTTTCACTCACTGTTAAGTCCCCCTCTCTTAAGCTTCTGTGCCGCTAAGTTCACGCTGACGAAGAATTGTAGAAACTCTTGCAATGTCCTTCTTTACGGCACCGATTCTGGATGAGTTTTCGAGCTGGTTAACAGCAAGCTGGAAACGAAGATTGAATAATTCTTCTTTGAGTTCTGTGAGCTTTGTCTGAAGCTCTTCAACTGACATTTCTCTAATTTCTGATGCTTTCATTACTGCTCACCCTCCTCTTTTTTAACAAACTTGCACTTGATGGGAAGCTTTGTTGAAGCAAGACGAAGTGCTTCTCTTGCTGTAGCTTCATCAACGCCTGCGAGTTCAAACATAACTCTGCCGGGCTTAACTACTGCAACCCAGTATTCGGGAGAACCTTTACCTGAACCCATTCGAGTTTCAGCAGGCTTTGCTGTAATAGGCTTGTCAGGGAAAATCTTGATCCATACTTTACCGAATCTTTTGCAGTAACGTGTCATAGCGATACGGGCAGCCTCAATCTGGTTTGAGGTGATCCATGCAGGCTCAGTAGCCTGAAGACCGTACTCACCGTAAGTAACCTTGTTACCACGAAGAGCCTTACCTGTCATACGACCTCTGTGTACTCTTCTGTACTTAACTCTCTTTGGTAATAACATTACTTTCTGCCTCCTTCTCTGCGGGGCTTTCTTGATTTAACTTCGTTTAAAACTTCGCCTTTGTAAAGCCAAACCTTAACGCCGATTTTACCGTAGGTTGTGTTAGCCTCTGCAAAACCGTAGTCGATGTCTGCACGAAGTGTCTGAAGCGGAATTGTGCCCTCGTGATACTGCTCCGAACGAGCAATTTCAGCACCGCCGAGACGGCCTGAACACATAACCTTAATACCTTTTGCTCCACGGCGCATTGCGTTGCCGATAGCCTGCTTCATAGCACGACGGAAAGAAATTCTCTTTTCGAGCTGCTGAGCAATGCTCTCTGCTACTAACTGAGCGTTAAGGTCAGGTGACTTAACCTCTACAATGTTGACAGCAACAGGTTTGCCGAGGATTTTCTCGCACTGAAGTCTGAGCTTTTCAATCTCGGCACCGCCCTTACCGATAACCATACCGGGTTTAGCGCAGTGAATGTGAATTCTTACTCTCTTACCGTCACGTTCAATTTCGATCTTAGGAACGCCTGCTGCGTAAAGCTGCTTCTTTAAGATCTTGCGGAGGTTATAGTCCTCAACAAGAGCTGTACCGAAGTCCTTCTTGTTTGCATACCAACGTGAATCCCAATCTTTAATAACACCTACACGAAGACCGTGTGGATTAACTTTCTGGCCCATAAACTTACCTCCTTCTCGTTATTCTTTTTCCTTGAGCACAAGAGTAATGTGGGATGTCTTCTTGTTAATTCTGAATGCCCTGCCATGATCTCTTGGACGAATACGTTTAAGGGTTGGGCCCTGGCTTACGCTGCAAGCTGCAACGTAAAGTCTTGATACATCCATATCGTGATTATTCTCAGCATTTGCCATAGCTGACTTGAGCAGCTTTAAAAGCGGCTCGCAAGCGGCCTTGGGAGTGTGCTTAAGAACAGCTTCCGCATATCTGACGTCTTTACCTCTGATAAGGTCAAGAACAACGCCAACCTTGCGGGGTGAAATACGAACAAATTTAGCATTTGCCTTTGCTTCCATCTGCAATACTCTCCTTCCGCTTATTTGCTTGTTTTTGAACCGGCGTGTCCCTTGAAGGTTCTTGTAGGAGCAAACTCGCCGAGCTTGTGACCTACCATATCTTCAGTAACGTATACCGGAACGTGCTTACGACCGTCGTGAACGGCGAATGTGTGACCAACGAACTCGGGGAAAATTGTTGAACTTCTTGACCATGTCTTTAAAATTCTCTTTTCGCCCTTTTCGTTCATTTCAAGAACCCTTTTGAGCAGTACAGGCTGAACAAAGGGACCCTTTTTAGTACTTCTACTCATAGTTATAAGCTCCTTTCTCTGCCTTACTTACCGTTTCTTCTGCGAACGATAAGCTTATCGCTGCTCTTGTTGTTCTTACGAGTCTTATAGCCGAGTGCGGGCTTACCCCATGGGGTTACAGGGCCCGGACGGCCAACCGGTGACTTACCCTCACCACCGCCGTGCGGGTGGTCGTTCGGGTTCATAACAGAACCGCGGACTGTAGGACGCCAACCCATATTTCTCTTACGGCCGGCTTTACCGATTTTAACGTTTTCGTGGTCAATGTTGCCTACCTGACCGATAGTAGCCATACAGCTTTCGGGAACGTTTCTTAACTCGCCTGAAGGAAGTCTTAACAGAGCAAGTCCGTTCTCTTTAGCCATAAGCTGTGCCATATTACCTGCCGAACGAGCAAGCTGTGCGCCTCTGCCGGGGTAAAGCTCAACATTGTGAATGAATGTACCTACAGGAATTGCTGTAAGCGGAAGTGCGTTGCCGGGCTTGATGTCGGCGTTAGCACCTGCTACTACCTTGTCGCCTACCTTAAGTCCCTCGGGAGCGATAATGTAAGCTTTCTCACCGTCGGTGTACTCTACAAGAGCGATGAATGCCGAACGGTTAGGATCGTACTCTAATGTTTTTACTGTACCTTCAACGTCAAACTTCTGACGCTTGAAGTCAATGATACGGTACTTTCTGCGGTTACCGCCGCCTCTGTGACGAACGGTGATTCTGCCGTAGCTGTTGCGGCCTGACTTCTTGTTTAAAGGAGCAAGCAGGCTCTTTTCGGGCTCAACCTTTGAAAGGACCGAATAATCTGTAACCGACATATTTCTTCTTGAGTTGATGGTCGGCTTATAAACTTTAATGGCCATTTGGTTTCACTCTCCTCATGATGGCTTTGCGGGAAAATGGCGTTTCCCATACATTCTGCCTGAATTATTTATTTCAGACTTACATCATGCCTTCAAAAAATTCGATAGGCTTGCTGTCTTCTGTTAATGTTACGATTGCTTTCTTCCAGCTCTTTGTGTAGCCGCCGTTGTTTCTGCCCTGACGGCGGAACTTACCTCTTACGCTTACGGTGTTTACCTTTGCAACCTTAACCTTGAAGATTTCTTCGCAAGCTTTTGCAATTTCAATTTTGTTAGCTGTTTTAGCTACTTCAAAGGTATATACCTTATTAACTGCGCCGAGCATACTTTTTTCAGTGATAACGGGGCGAATTACGATGTCATGAGCGATCATGCATATACCTCCTCTATCTTGCTTACAGCGTCCTTGACGATAACGAGCTTGTCAGCATTCAGAATGTCATAAACATTGAGTGTGTTGACCTGAGCTGTCTTAACGCCGGGGATGTTGTTAGCTGATTTGATAACCTTGCTGTCAACTGCGGGAAGAACGATGAGAGCCTTTTTGTCAGCTCCGATTGCGTTGAGCATAGCAACGATTGTCTTTGTCTTGTATTCATCCATTGTGATTGAATCTACAACGATGATTTCGTTTTCCTTAGCCTTTGAAGAGAAAGCTGACTTCATAGCAAGTCTTCTTACCTTCTTGTTTACAGAGAATCTGTAATCTCTTGGCTTGGGAGCAAACACGATACCGCCGTGTGTCCACTGCGGAGCACGGGTTGAACCCTGTCTTGCACGTCCTGTACCCTTCTGTCTCCAGGGCTTTTTGCCGCCGCCGGAAACCTCGGATCTTGTAAGAGCGGACTGTGTGCCCTGACGCTGTGCTGCAAGATAGCTTACAACTACCTGATGCATAACTGCTGCGTTGGGCTCAATACCGAATACGGAATCAGCAAGCTCGATTGTACCGACATTGTTGCCTTCCATATTTACTACTGATAAACTTGGCATTTATAATCCCCCTTCCTTAAGCCTTAACGGAATCTTTGAGTACAACGATTCCCTTATTTGGTCCGGGAACAGCACCCTTTACAGCAATGAGGTTGTTTTCAGCGTCAACCTTAACAACTGTGAGGTTCTGTACTGTTACCTGTTCTGCGCCGAGGTGACCTGCCATTCTCTTGCCCTTCCATACTCTTGAGGGTGAGGAGCAGGCACCGATTGAGCCGCCGTGACGAACGCAGGGGCCTGTACCGTGAGTTTCCTTAAGACGGTGGAAGTTCCATCTCTTGATAACGCCTGCGGTACCCTTACCTTTGCTCTTGCCGGTTACGTCAATCTTGTCGCCGGGGGTGAATACGTCTGCCTTAACGAGGTCGCCTACGTTGTAAGCGTCTGTGTCGTTAAAACGGAACTCTTTAAGAGTTTTCTTGGGAGCTACGCCAGCTTTGTCAAAAAATCCCTTCATAGGCTTTGTA
Source organism: uncultured Ruminococcus sp. (assembly GCA_964576125.1). Classification (GTDB taxonomy): domain Bacteria; phylum Bacillota; class Clostridia; order Oscillospirales; family Acutalibacteraceae; genus Ruminococcoides. The sequence continues at coordinate 7,795 of CAZNUF010000029.1, forward strand.
ACCTTGTGGGGCTTTAAGTCGCCGTATCCGAGCTGAACGGATGCGTAGCCGTCGTTTTCAACTGTTTTCTTGGCTGTAACCACGCAAGGGCCTGCCTCAATAACAGTTACGGGAATAACAATTCCCTTTTCATCGAAAATCTGTGTCATACCGATTTTCTTGCCGATGATTGCTTTCTGCATGAATGTATCCTCCTTGTAGGTTATTGGTTGGTTTGCACCAACGTGACCCTGTCTGCTTGTAGGTTGGTATCGGATTATAATTTAATCTCAATATCAACGCCGGCAGGGAGCTCTAAGCTCATAAGAGCCTCGACTGTCTTGTTTGACGGTCTTAAGATGTCGATAAGACGCTTGTGGGTTCTCATCTCGAACTGCTCACGGCTGTCCTTGTACTTGTGAACAGCACGGAGAATTGTTACAACCTGCTTCTCAGTAGGGAGCGGAACGGGACCCGAAACTCTTGCGCCTGTGCGCTTAGCTGTAGCCACGATTCTCTCGGCTGACTGATCAACGAGCTGATGATCATAACCCTTTAATCTTATTCTAATCTTTTCCTTGACTGCCATTATCGTCGCCTCCTTGAAAATTTAGTTGGCGGGCGTTTGCTTTCAAAAACTTTTTTTGAAACTCTGCCGGGTGTTTCCTCACCCTGCATTAAAAAACCCGTTTAACTATTCAGTTAACCGGGAACGTCCTGAAAGCTTTTGAGCACAGCTATGGCAAAGCAACCCTATTGACATAGTTATACTCTAAATGATTCATAATAATCGCCCGGTTTAAAATCGGACATACTCCACGGAAAAACCGGCGAAATCGCCGCAACCTCCCGCTTCATCGCATATCTTGTGCAGTCACGCAAGGATTATTATACAATGTAAGGGCGATTATTGCAAGGTTTTGCGAAAATTATT
>CAZNUF010000030.1:0-2713 GCA_964576125.1 uncultured Ruminococcus sp.
AATTCTGCGTATCGGTCAAATCCGTCCTTTTGTAAATCAGCATACATAGTCCTGCACCGAGGATTGTAATTGTCAGGAAAATTGAAAGCGTTTTGAAAAGGAAATAATTATACATTTCGTTGCCGTCACATATAAAAGCATAGATGTTAGGGCAGTTCATCTGAATAAGCATTCCGCAGTCCGTTTGCTCCGCATAAATTGTTATGATGTCAAGCGGATTTCTGCCGAGGATAATTGCAGGCAGGCACATTAAAAAGTCAACGGCAGGAATAATCAGAAAATGAAGTATCGAAATTCTGCGTGTGCAGACATAGTAAAAGAGATATACGGGAAGTATAAACACAGTCTGTAATTTGAAAGCAAACGCAATTCCGAGCATTACAAATGACGGTATATTTTTCTCTTTTTTCAGAAAGTAAACTGAAAGAATGATAAACGAAACATAAATTGAATCGCACTGTGACCAGAACGCCGAGTTGAGCACAACCGTCATTGAGCAGAACACCAGCGCATACGTAAACACAGGCCTTAAATGCGATTTTTTGCTGTCAAAGGAATACACAAGCAACGCCGAACTTACTGCAAGCACAAGGTCAAAGATAATCGACAAAGCCTTGTAGGAATACAGCGATCCGAGCGGAGTAAGCGTGAGCAGATAGGTTATTATCTGATACGGAATGTTGTAGTTGCCTATCTGCGTAGCAAGTCCCCATAATCCCGATTCCTCAATTTGAACCCACCAAGGGAACAGAAAGCTGACGTAATCGTCACTTTGATAATCAATTCCGCAAAGGTGAATTGCAATTCCAAACGCCGTTACCGCAATAACGAAAATCAAAAGGATATGTTTTCTTATCCAATCGAAAAATATATTTTCAATTTTTGTCATACTGTTTTTATCTGACCTTTGCAATAAAATCAAAGAATAAATCCGATTTTCTTCATAACCTTGCCCATAGTGCGGCTGCTGATTTTCAGCGCAATTTCATCAGCTTTTCTGTAGCACTCCTCAAGATAAGCCTTGTCCTTGATAAGCTGTTCGTAGCGCTCACGAATCGGACGCAGAGTTTCAACAACAGCCTCGCCTACGGCAGTCTTGAAATCGCCGTAGCCCTTGCCGTCAAAGTCGTGCTCTATCTGCTCATAGGTAAGTCCCGTTACAGCGCTGTAAATAGCCATCAGGTTGTTTACGCCGTCCTTGCCCTCGGCATATCTTACGCAAGCCTCACTGTCGGTTACGGCACGCTTGAATTTTCTCATAATTGCCTCGGGTGTATCGAGAAGATGAACACAGCCGTTTACGTTTTCGTCCGATTTACTCATCTTTTTAGTCGGATCCTGAAGGCTCATTACCCTTGCGCCGTTCTTCGGAATAAAGCCGTCGGGAATTTTGAACACATTGCCGTACAGTCCGTTGAAGCGCTCTGCAATATTTCTTGTAATCTCAATGTGCTGTTTCTGGTCTGCGCCAACGGGCACCTTGTCAGCCTGATAAAGAAGAATATCAGCCGCCATAAGCACGGGATATGTGAAAAGTCCTGCATTGATGTTGTCAGCGTGCTTTGCAGACTTATCCTTGAACTGCGTCATTCTCGAAAGCTCGCCGAACTGCGTGTAACAGCTCAACGCCCACGCAAGCTCTGCGTGAGTGTGAACGTGGCTCTGAATGAAGAAAATGCTCTTTTCAACGTCTATTCCGCACGCCATAATTGATGCGTAAGCGTCGAGGATATTTCTCCTCATTGTTGCAGGCTCCTGCCTTACTGTAATTGTGTGCAAATCTGCAAGCGCATAAATGCAGTTGTACTCGTCCTGCATTGTAACCCAGTTGCGCACAGCACCGAGGTAGTTGCCGAGTGTTATTGTTCCGCTGGGCTGTATTGCACTAAACACAACCTCTTTTTTCTTTTCGTTTTCCATATGTTAATTCCTCCGTAAAAAATTATCAGGTTTAAAGATTTAATTCCGAATTACGCATTCCGAATTACGAATTAATTATTTGCAAGCTTGCCGAGAATTTTAATTCCCTTTTCAAGCTGCTTATCTGTCGGTGTTGAGAAGTTGATTCTGAAGCTTTGGCACTTCTCGCTTTCGTCAGTAAGAAATGCGTTGCCGGGCACTACGCAAACCTTGTTTTCAACAGCCTTTTTGCAAAACGCCGGCATATCAATGCTGTCGGGCAAATCGCACCAGATAAACAATCCGCCGTCAATTCTGTTATAGGTAATCGCAGGGGCACAGTATTTATCAAGCAAGTCCATACAGAACTCCGCTTTTTTGGTGTAAATCTCACGGAGTCTTGCAAGGTGAGCGTTGAAATCGTACTTCGTGATAAACTCGTTGCAGACATACTGCGACCAGATATTTGTATGAACGTCGTTGCCCTGCTTGCAGACAACAAGCTTCTGAAAAATCGGCTTTGGGCAAATGCAGTAAGCAACACGCATACCGGGTGAAATTACCTTTGAAAAAGAGCCTGCGTAAATTACAATTCCGTCCGTATCAAGCGACTTGATGTTCGGAACATATTCTCCGCTGTAGCGCAAATCGCCGTACGGATTATCCTCAAGAATAAGCACGCCGTACTTTTTGGCAAGCTCATAAACCTTTTTTCTCTTTTCAAGGCTCATTGTAACTCCCGAGGGATTCTGAAAATTCGGAATTGTGTAGATAAGCTTTGCGTTCGGATTAGCCTTGAGCGCATTTTCAAGCT
>CAZNUF010000030.1:2813-8582 GCA_964576125.1 uncultured Ruminococcus sp.
CGGAGTGTAGCCCTCGCTTACGCTGTACTGCAAAACCGAAATCGGGTCATTTTTCAGCACCTCGGCTGAAATTTCGGCAATCTCCTTTGCAGGAAAAGCGTCGGGTGACGGGTTGCCTGCCGAAAGCGAAACAACCTCGGGGTCGGACGCATACTTAAAAATCTCTCTGATTGCACTCGGCTTCAGATTTGAAACTCTGTCGGAAAATTTATATTCCATTTTATCCCTCTTTTTTGTAGCCGGTTTATATACCTTTTAATTTTATCACGAATTGCGCATATATTCAAGCAATAACTCAAAGCAATCACATAAATTCTTTATTTTGTGCGGAAAAATGTAAAATTGTATTGTTTTTACAGTCTTAATGTAGTATAATTAGAATGCATTTCTTTACTTTATTCATCTTTTGATTATTTAAACAACAGGGAGATTTATTATGAGTAAACGCAATGACTACGATTACTTTGATTTAGATAATTTTGATGATGGCTACGACAGCAGAGATTATCGCCGCCGTCAGCCACAGCGCAGACAGGGCTCATACAACAGCCGACCTGCCTACAACACCAACAGGCGCCGCAGAAAAAATAAAAAACGTACTCGCAACAGAATTATAATTGTCAGCTGCGGAATACTTATTATTATACTGTTAGTTGTAATGATTTCTTCTGTTTTTAAGGGTTGTTTCGGCTCAAAACAGACAAACGCTCCCGTGTCAACCGAAACAAAGCCTGTTGCAAGTGCAGATACTCCGAATGCGAATGATAAAAAGAATGAAACCGGGGACGACCTTTCTCCGACATACTTCAAAACTCCGCAGATTAAGGACGACAAGTCAAACGGCTATTCAGCCTACAGCATATATGTATGGAACAATCAGGGCTTTGAGCTTTTCGGCAGTGACGAGGCAAGAGCAACAACATATGCCGAAACAATCAACGGCTTTGCCGACAAATTAAACGGCGTTAAGGTTTATGATATGGTGATACCGAACCACACCGAAATGGGACTTCCCCAGCGCCTTAAGGACAGTGACGCTCCGTCAACATCACAGGCTGAAAACATAAAGACCATATACTCAAAACTTTCCGACAAGGTAACACCGATAAACGCATACAACTACCTTGCAGACCACAACGACGAATACATCTACTTCGGCTCCGACCACCACTGGTCAGGACTCGGTGCTTATTATGCATACTCTGCGTTTGCAAAGACAAACAACCTTCCTGTTCTTTCCCTTGACGACTGCACCGAACAGCAAATTGAGGGCTTTACCGGCACATTCTCAAACACAGCAAGCGGTCTTGATACCGACACAGTGCACTACTGGGAGTTCCCGTACGAGGTGACAATGGACATCACCGACGAAAGCGGCAACTTAAACACCTACACAAGCCCGTACTATCAGTACGCAGAGGCAGGCTCGCTTACCTACGGCGTATTCATAATGGGTGACCACCCGCTTACCGTTCTTAAATCAGCCTCAGAGAACGCAGAACAGGGCAAGAAAATTGCAGTAGTTAAGGAAAGCTACGGCAACGCCTTTGTTCCCTATCTCACCTATAATTACGAGGAAGTTCACGTTATTGACTTCCGCACATTCGGCAATAATCTTGTTACTTACTGTCAGCAGAACGGAATTGACGAGGTACTTTTCCTCAACGGTGTTATGAGTGCAAATACGCAGATTCAGCTTGACAGTATGAGTGGTCTGTTTGACTGATAATTTAACTTTAATTCTACGAAAGGAGGCAACGGTATGATTTCAGAAAGAGTAAAAGTAAGCGTATTCGGAAAAATCAGCAGTAATTTGCGTTCGGCTTACATCAGCTCTTCAGATATGAAGAACAAAAGCGCATATGTTGTATCACGCAGAAAAGTTCCCGAGTACTTCGACGGCGTAGTCATTGCCGTTGCCGAATTTGATGGACTTGACGGTGAAAGAGCTGTTGTCGCTCCGCCGGGAGAAATTTTCTACGAGCCCGAGCTGCGCAAACTGCTCTCACGCCTGAAAAACGTAAAGCTGAAAAGCATAACCTGTCTTTATGAAAAGTCCTGCGGTGCGATAATCTTTTACAAAACAAAGCAGAACACGAAAATTCTGCTTGTAAAGAACAGCAACGGCAGATACTGGAGCTTTCCGAAGGGTCACATTGAAGAGGGCGAAAACGAGCAGCAGACGGCAATTCGTGAAATCAAGGAAGAAACCGGACTTGACGTTACGTTGTTCAATGGTTTCCGTGAAATAAGCGAATACTGTCCTTTCGGCAAAATCCGAAAGCGTGTTGTTTTTTTCCTCGCACAGGCATTTACCGACAACGTAAAAATTCAGGAGGAGGAAATCGACAGCTATATTTGGGTTGACCTTCAGCAGGCACGAAAAATGTGTTCATATGACAACGATTTAAGAATTATTGAAAAAGCCGAAACGGCAATTCATCTTATGAGAAATTAATAAAAGGGTATTTTGGGGGCACATATGAATGTGTGCCTCTTTTTTTGCTCGTTAAAGTTTTGTCAACTTGCACAAACAACATAGTATATCGCAATTATTATTTAGTTAAATAATTAACGGATTTTTATGCTAAGTATCTAAAATATATACTTGTATTTTATGCAAAACGTAAAAACTCCTTTATTTATATTATCTAACTGTACAAAGAATTTTATTATTTTTTTGTGATTTTCCTACTATACTAACCCGATTTATTATTGTATAATATAACCATAGCAAAATTCATATGCTATATAAAATGACACCACCGAAAGGGGAAATATAAATGAAACTTGATACAATTCTTGCTGAAAGAAAAAACAAAAAAATTTACAAAGACGGTAACCTTGTAGCCAAGGTATTTGACGAATCCTTCCCGAAGTCAGATATTCTTAACGAGGCACTGAATCAGGCGAGAGTTGAGGAAACCGGACTCAACATTCCAAAGGTTGAAGAGGTTACAAAGATTGACGGCAAATGGGCTATCATCTCAACATATATAGAAGGCAAAACACTTGCAGCACTTATGGCTGAAAACCCCGACAAAATTGACGAGTACCTTGAGCTTTTCGTTGACATTCAGATTAAAATTCTCAATCAGAAAGCACCCTTGCTCAATAAGCTTAAGGACAAAATGAACAGAAAAATCAACGAAACAGACCTTGACGCAACTACAAGATATGAGCTTCACACACGCCTGCATGGTATGCCCAAGCACACAAAGGTTTGTCACGGCGACTTCAACCCCAGTAACGTAATCATCACTCCCGACGGCACTCCTTATGTGCTTGACTGGTCACACGCTACACAGGGCAACGGCTCGGCTGACGCCGCAAGAACATATCTTTTGTTCCGTCTTAACAAGCAGGACGACATTGCCGAAAAATATATGAAGCTGTTCTGTGAAAAGACAGATACTGCTCGTCAGTATGTAAACGAGTGGCTCCCGATTGTAGCCGCTTCACAGTCCGTCAAGGGCAAACCCGAAGAGCGTGAATTCTTACTCTCATGGGTAAACGTATGCGATTATCAGTAATCACAGCGTCCTGACGGCAATTAAAATTTGAATACTCATTTTACTCATAAAATCTACTCTTACAAAACACCCCTGTACTATTTGTACAGGGGTGTTTGCTTTATTATCAATTGAAATCTCCGCCGCAGGGCAGAAAAACGTCATCTAATCTGTCTTTTTTCAGCATCCAGAGCTTCATATACATTGCAATCGGTGACGCAGGCGGCAGAACTTCAATTTTCAGCTTTTCAAACATCAGCTTGCTTTCATAGAAAAATCCTTGTTCAGCGCCCGTCAGATAAACGGGAACTCCGCATTTTTTGGCTTCGGCACAGAACTTTGTCAACTCGCTTCCGTCCGTATTTAGCGTGCCCGAGTGGTATCCTTCAAGCAAAACCGCCTTTGTTACATTCGTAATATGTGGATAAGTCATTCCGACATACGGTTTTACATATAATACATTTGACGTTTCTTCAAGTTCCGTACAGTCGGCAAGCGAAATTTCGTCCTGCTGTTCGCTGTAGAAATCATTTTTCACAAACTCTTTTCCATGTATTTCTCCGAAAATATTGTCGTGTATGCTATACAACTCATCGGAATACGCAGTGTGTTGCAAAACCTTTGCGCCACGGTGAATATCTGCAAAATACTCACAATTTGCATATGAAACAAAAACTCCCCTGCCTTTTCTGCTTTTGATAAGCTCTACTGCTCCGCAGAAATTATGAAAGCCGTTTGAACGCCTGTCCTCAAGAGGAAAGTTCGCCGAAACAATAACAATCGGCGTTTTGCAAAGCCCGAAAGCATACGACAGATACGCCGCCGTATACTGGAGCGTATCCGTTCCGTGAGCAACAATAACGCCGTCAAATCTGCTCAAATCATAGGAGCTGATGCATTTATAAAGCTGAGTAAGAAATTTTCCGTTCATATTCTCGCTCAGAATATTAAGCGGCTGAACAGCAGTAAACTCAACCTTTTTATCCTTTTTTGAATACATTTCAAGCAAATTATACGAATTTTCAGAATCGGGAGAAATTACTCCTTCCGATTTTGTCGAGCCGATTGTTCCGCCCGTAAACACCGTCAGTATTTTCATATTATCTGTTGACCTTTGCGCTGATTTTTATAATAGAAATTTCATATATGTCCGTTACGTTATAAAATTTTTCAATCTCCGACTTGCCCACATCGGGAAGTTCGGGAGCGTATTTCTCTGCAAGCAGTTCAAGAGCATAACGCTTGTTGCTTTCCGTCTTTTCGGCAGTTCCGAAAACTACTGCACTGCCATATTTTGTTGTAAGCTCTTCTGCTATAACCTGCGGATTTTCAACAACGGTAAAACAAACCTTGTCCGAATAATAAAGGTTTATCTGCTTATGACCAACATTTTTAGCGCAGTGAAAATATATTTTCTTTCCGTCATAAACAAAATTGAGAGGAACACCGTACGGAAAACCGTCACTTCCCACCGTTGACAAAACCCCGTATTCTGCGTTTTCAAGAATACGCTCGGCAGTTTCCATATCTGCCAGACGTTCCTTTCTTCTCATTTCATAATCAATCATATCAAACTCCGAAGTCGTTCATAACCATTCCCGTAATCATCTTCGGGTAAAAATACGTGGATTTCTGCGGCATCTTCTCGCCTGCGGCGGCAACGTCACGAATTTCGCTAACCCTTGTGGGATTGAGCACAAACGAACATTGAAATTCTCCGCTGTCAACAAGCGAAACAGCCTCGTCAAAGAATTTTGTATAGGTCAAATTAACCTGATTAGCCATATTCTCCTTGTCAATTCCAAAGATATTTTCAAGAATAAGCGTGTGCAGAACCGAAACATCAAGCCTTTGTGAGGCTGTACAGAGATTCGGCAAAAACTGCGACATAACGTCAATATCTTTTAGCACAAGCAAATACCATTCGCCGTTTCCGCAGTAAAAACCGAAAGCCTTTTTGCCCTCGTCATAGCACTTTGCAAGCTCGTTTTCCATATTTTCCGTGCCGTTGTATGCGGTAATTTCAAAATATTTTTCGCATAATTCAAGCATTTTATTCTTATCAAAGTCCGGCAAATCACGCACAAGGCGGTGCGTTGGGAACACAACAAGTCCGGGATGATCCATATCTACAAGATAAATCATCTGATAATCCTGTGCGTCACCCTCTTTGGAAATTCCGTTTTCACGGCAGTAATTTCTGTAGTTGAGCGCCGTTTCGTACCTGTGGTGACCGTCGGCAATATAGAGCCGTCTG
>CAZNUF010000031.1:0-8483 GCA_964576125.1 uncultured Ruminococcus sp.
CGTATATACTGCATATTGATTGCATTAGGAATTGCATACAAAAACATTTTACAACGAAAAAGAATGAAAGAAGATATAAATGAAACTGCTATTTAAAATATTTGATTTGCCAATTTTAGATCCTAAAATTAAAATGATGGTTGCATCCGGAACAGGCGGTATGCAGGAATCACAAATATTAAGAGAATATACGAATCATAAGTATAAAGTTGATGTTGGAATGTACTCATACGGTGGTTGCTTCACACCGGGATTTAACCTTGGGGGTACAGTATCCATAGGAAGATACTGTTCTTTTGCTACAGACATCCACTATTTTGGTGCAAATCATCCTATGGAATATGTATCAACATCTCCCTATTTCTACAATAAAGCATTTGGTAAAGCTGTTAAAGATATAAAAAGAGAGAAACTTACAATTGGAAATGATGTATGGGTAGGATATGGTGTAATTATCACAAGTAATTGTCACAGCATAGGTAATGGAGCGGTATTAGCCGCAGGCTCAATTGTTACAAAAGATGTGCCTCCATATGCTGTGGTTGCAGGCTCTCCGGCAAGAGTTATTAAATACCGTTTCAGCCAAGAGGTTCAGCAGGCTATTGAGAATAGTAAATGGTGGGAAAAAACACCTGATCAATGTATGGAGTATTATGATTATATTGACAAACCGGAAGAATTTTGCAGGAGAATAATTGACGATGGGAAGAAATTATGAAAAGGCAGGAATGCTTTATTTTATAGCAACACTCTTTAATAAGGGAATAGTATTCCTGACGGTTCCTATTTTCACAAGGATTTTATCAACGTCGGATTACGGTATTGTAACGACATATAATTCTTGGGTTAGTATTGCTACTATTGTTTTGAGCATGGCTCTTTACATGGCAATTCGTACCTCTTTTGTGGATTTCAAGGGAAAAACAGAGGATTTTTTGAATACAATAGTTACTTTTACTTGTATTCTGGGCGTTATAGTCTTTATTGTAACATTAATTATTATCAACATCATTCCTGTTTCAAATGGATATATAGCATTGCTGTGTGTAATTCAAGGCTTTGCCGATGCATTGATTATGGATTACACTCATTACCTGATGATGGACTATAAATATCTGAAAAGAACTGTATATATGATGCTGCCGAATCTTATAGCAGTGCTTGTTTCAATACTGGCGATTCTTTTTGTATTTGAACAAGATTTATATCTCGGAAGAATTATACCAACCAGTTGCGTTTACTTCTTTTTTTGTATTACTATTCTCGCTCAGGTGTTTTTCAAGAGGAAGCCGTGCATTAACAGGAAATACTTAAAGTACAGTATGGCAATTTCTCTGCCACTGATTCTCCATGGAGCAGCATTGACAATTCTGTCACAATCTGACAGGACAATGATTACATGGCTTGCTGATGCCTCTCAAACAGGTATATATAGTCTTGTATATAATTTTGGTATGATTGCTACGGTAATAACTACAACGCTTGAAGGCATATGGGTGCCATGGTTTATGGAACATATGAAGGCTGAAAGCTATCAGGATATAAATCGCAGAGCTATTGACTATGTTCATCTGATGGCTTACGCAATGGTTGCATTGCTATTGGTGGGACCGGAAATTCTCAAAATAATGGCATCTTCAAAATATTGGGAAGGAATAATGATTATTCCGCCTGTAGTTATTTCGAGCTTTATTATATTTATGTATAGTTTGTTTGTTAATGTTGAGCATTTTTACAAAAAAACAGTCGGAATTACAATCAACACTGTTATAGCAGCAGTAAGCAATATCATACTAAATCTTATTTTTATTCCTTATTTTGGATATGTTGCAGCAGCTTACACAACACTTGCTTCGTATCTGATTTGTCTGGCTTTGCATATATTTCGTTCTAAAAAGCTGAACAAGAGTCTTTTCCCAATGAGACTTTTTGTTGACTCTCTGATTATGATTTTTGCAGTAAGTGTTCTTTACTATTTCCTGTTGGACTACGCTGTTGTACGCTGGATAGCTATGCTTGCATTTCTTATTGTAGTGGCAATTAAGGAGAGAAACCGGCTGACGAGTATTTTGAAGGGTATTGTAGGAAAGAAGGAAGTATGACAATGAATAAAACTAAATTGAAGATAGGAATTATTTCACACCTCGTGCGTGATTATAATCTGGGTTGTTCTGCGTTAGCAATATCAAATATCGCTTTGATGGATGAAGTTTTTAAAAATGCAGGCGTTGAAGTTGAATATGTTGTGATTTTGCCGGAATCCAAAGAAGAAATTGATATACAGGCGTTCACGTCTTTGGAAGGAATTACAAATAACCAATATACATACAGAACTTACCCAAGGCTTAAGGCAATATTAAAAAAGCCATGGTTAATTTCAAAGTCGAAGGCGTTTGAGGGCTGTGATTATATCATTGATTTATGCGGAGGAGACGGGTACACTGATAATTACGGTATGATCAGATTATTTGCAGAATCAGTACCGGTTTATATGGCAAAGAGCAAAAAGATTCCGATTCTCTTTGCTCCTCAGACGATTGGTCCGTTTAAAACAAAGATTGGAAAAAAAGTGGCACATCATACGCTCAAAAAACTACAGCATTTATTTGTGCGAGATTCAAGTTCTTTTGAGTGCTGCACTAAGTTGAAATTAAAAAATATTACGTCACAGGTAATAGATGTGGCTTTTGCGCTACCGTTCAAAAAGCAAAAAGTAGCCTCAGACAAGATAAAAGTGGGAATTAATATTTCAGGATTGCTGTATAACGGAGGATATAACAGAAATAACTATTTCGGTTTGTCGTTTTCATATAAGGAGTTTATTGACAGGCTTCTTGCACTTTTGACTTCAGATGAAACCTATGAAGTTCATCTGATTCCTCATGTCAATTCTGATACGGTTGAAATTGATGATGATTATCGGGTATGTCAGAAAATTGCAGAAGAAAATTCTAAGCTGATTCTGGCGCCGAGATTTGATTCACCGGTTGATGCCAAATGCTATATTTCAGTAATGGACATATTCAGCGGTGCCAGAATGCATTCAACAATAGGGGCGATCTCAAGTGGAGTTCCGGTAATTCCCGTTGCATACAGCAGAAAATTCAATGGATTATATAATACATTAGAATATCCATATTTAATTGACGCAAAGGCAGATATTACGTGTGAAGAAGCAATAAAGCAGTTTTGTAATTACATAAATGAACGTGAACAAATGATGGAAGCGGTTGAACGTGCAAAAACGATTTATTGTAAAGGACTGGAAAAATATAAAGCTGAATTTGCTCAGTGTTTAGATTTATATTGATAAGTGCGGAAGTTTTATTACCGACAGCGTAGTAGAACTGAAAGGTGATACAATGAAACAAAAAAAATCAGGCGTTACAATCGAGGAAAAGTATTGTTGCGGTTGCGGACTGTGCAACAATTTCGTAAAGGGCCACTATGATGAAAGAGGGTACTTTCGCCCTGACATAAATGAATTAAGGAATAAATTTGATACAGAGTGTTGCTATTGTAATACATTGAATGATTGTGTTTCTGATAAAATGTGGGGAGATTTTATATCACTTTATTATGCGTATTCGAACGATAATGCCGTCAGAACAGCCGCATCATCAGGCGGTGCTCTTTCCGAGATTGCAAGCTTTTTATTGGATTCTCATCAAGTAGATTATGTCATCCAGATTAAGGCAGCTGAGGACAGTCAGATTAAGACGCAGAATGTGTATTCTAAAACAAGGGAACAGGTGCTTCAAAATTGCGGCTCAAGATATACTGCGTCTGCCGTGCTAACGGATTTGCTGAAAAATATCAGGGAAAACAAAAAATATGCGGTCATCGGAAAACCATGTGATATAAGCGTTTTGCGAAACTATATGGGCAAGCACCGCGAGCTTGAAAAATCCATTGTTTATTTGTTGACTTTTTTCTGCGGCGGCACACCATCATATCAGGCTAACCAACATCTTTTACAGGAGATGGGAATAAAAGAAAACCAACTTGATTCTTTTTGCTATAGAGGAAATGGCTGGCCGGGAAAGACAACAGGCGTTTGTGCCAATGGATATTCTTCTCAAATGGAATATGAAGAATCCTGGGGAAAAATACTTGGTCGGGATTTGCAGGAAATTTGTCGTTTTTGCTGGGATGGAGTAGGAGCCGCTGCTGATATTAGCTGCGGTGACGGATGGTATCTGGAAAACGGAAAACCTTCTTTTAAAGAACAACCCGGTCGAAATATCGTTTTTACCCGTACGCCAAAGGGAGAAAAACTTCTTATGGATATGCAGGATGCAGGAAAAATTACTCTTAAAAAGGAAAATGATATTTCTGTTCTGGAACAGATGCAACCCGGACAGTATATGAGGAAAGCCGCAATGCTTTCCCGAGTATCAGCAATGCGGGTTATGAGAAAAGCAGTGCCAAAATATAAATTAAGAAAATTAGTACCATATGCACGAAAAATCTCATTAAAAGTAAACGCTAAGATGTTTTTAGGTACGGTTAAAAGAATTATGCAAGGAAAGCTTGATTAATGCGAAACAGTTTGGAGTTAAGACAGAATGAAACTGAACGAGAGATATTAGTATAAATTGTTTCGCTCATACCCGTCTTTATAGTACACTCAAATACGTTTTTTAAAGAGAATAAAAAACAAAAAGAAATACAAATTGCATAGTATGTTTTAAGAGTTTCTTAAATAGAGGAAAGACCTTGCAGAATATTTTATTTCTGCAAGGTCTTTATTGTCATTATTGAGCTGATACTGCCTGATAAACTGTTCCGGCAAATTCTGCAATCAAATCTGTTTACGGTGTTGTATTGTAAAGTCATATTAAATATAGCTTTTAATAGCAGTATAGTCAAGAAAATTATTTAATAAGGTAAGGTTTGCATAACTCCTGTACAATAGTGCCTGTAAGATTATCTCACCAAAGTTTTTGACTTATTATTTTGCTTTAGTTAGCGTTGGCGCTTTCAACATTATTTCCATAGCAGTCGGCAGACAGCATAGCAGAGTCAATTAAAACCGTTTTACCACAGGTATCACCATAAAAGCAGTTGTTTCTCAAATGGGTTTCCTGCTCGTAATTTGTAGCCGATGACACTGTAATCCAAACTGCCTTGTCACCATTTTGAGAATAGACAACACAGTTTTCCATTTCGAAAATCTGTCCGGTAATGCCGTCCCCTGCCATAAGGTGATAAAATAAACCTCCAAAATTCACAAGTCCGCTATAATCCCCTTCTGAAGGAGCATAGCTGTACATATGGCAATTTCTAAATCTTATATGTTTATCCTTTGCACCGCCGATACCCACAGCAGGTGCCTGATAAGAAATAAACGTGCAATCTTCATATTGACAATCTTCCTTGCCATAATCGCTATGCACAGCATACGCCTTATGTGTGGCATTTTCTGCGTTATCCGGCGGAGCGTTATGGGTACTGATAAAAGTTAAATTTTTAACTAATCCTGTGATGTTTATTTCAGCTGCCGGTGTGTGATACTCTCCGCTGTCTGATTGTATAATACAGGTATTTTGATTTACTCCGATTAAAGAAACATATCTGTTATACCATTTGATATTATCTGTAGGTATGTTATCAATATATTTTTTCTGAGTGAGTGTAGATATTTTGTCATAGGTTCCGGGATAAATCAGTAACGTGACAGGAAATGTTTTTTGGGCAAACTGTGCAAAATCCAATGCTGTCTGAACATCTGTGAAATCTCCGCTTCCGTCCTGTGCCACTGTATAAGTTTGTACATAATTTTTTGCAACAATGTTCGACTTAATTTCGTCAAGATAGTCCGTTACATCAGTTAGACCTGTCACAGGAAATGCAACAAGTCTATAATATGATGTATTAACCACCTGATATGCTGCCGGTGCTATCCACGATACAAAATTACCATTTTCATCATATTTTGCAACTGCTATCTTCCAGCCGTCGTCAACAGATGAAATCACTGTCGGTTTTGAAGGATGAAATAAATCAGTCCTTGCTCTTGCTAAATTAGTTGCCAATGTTCCTTTACTGCTGTCTATTCCGCCGATTTCCCAGTTCAACGAAATGCCGTAAATCTTATTTTTGAGATTTTCTATATTTGACTTGTTTTCTGCAACAGTGTCAAAAATATTCTTTTCTCCAACCCGTGATACCAAATTAGCTATTTTTACATATTCAGGTTCTGCATTATACGGATAATCATTAACGGTATATTTTAGACTGGTAGAACTGATATTGACATCTGTCTCAAGCACGACAAGACTTGTCATATTTCCTGATGTTGCGCCAAGATATGCAAATACTGCACCGTCAGGTACTGTAAAAACATATCCGTCTGTCGTATTTTTATAATTTGACGACATCTGCGCAATTATTTTATTTTTTGCATCAGTAAAAAAAGAAAAAGCGTCTGCTATATTCAAATTATTAGCAGAATACGTTTTCCCACCGTCAACGCTCACTTTTGCATAATTAACATTGTCACTTGCTTTAAAATCAATCACATAGGAATGATTCCACGGATAATAGCCTGTAACAAATTCAATAACTCTGTTTTTGATTGGTATAACTGAGCTTAAATTGTCTTTGTCGGCTTTTGCTGCAAGTGCGGTGTCAATCTCGGTTTTGGTGTAAGCGTTTGTATCGACGACTGTGCCGAGATTTTTTGATGTGCCGTTTGAATAGGTAAGTATCAGTTTGCCGTCGGTGCTTATCTCTGCATTAGTTATTCCGATACCGTCCGCACCGTTTAATTCTCCGTTTTCTGCCTTAGCAAGGATTTCTCTGACCTCTGTAAGCGTTCTGTCAAAAACAGTAAATTCGTCTGTGCTTGCGATTTCAGCCTTTTCGGGTGCAGGCAGGATTTCAAAATCAATGCCGTAAAATCGTATGTTGCCGCTTTTAAACTGACATTCGATAATTCCCTTAAGCAAGCCTGCGCAGGCTGTCATTTGTAAGGTAGGTGTAATTATCACCTTGTTATCGGCAATTTCGCACTCATTTCCGATTAATTTTCCGTCAGCTTTTGTACCGTAGTAAACCGCTGATATACATTCGGATATATTAACCGGATTTTTCTTGCTGTCATACAATTCAAACGCAAAGCTGCCGACATTGTATTCGTACTGCGTGATTTTTTCACGCTTATAATTATCGCAAAAACTATGTATTGATATTTTCTTTAGTATCATATTTATTTTCTCCTTTCTTTCGCGATATGAGGAAATGATATACCGTTCCTCACTTATAGAAATAAAAAAGCGAAAAATTGCATAATTATATGCAATTCAAGGAAAAAAGTTTTCTGTGTTGATACTGATCAAGAAAAAATCCGGCTGAACCAGCTTTCGTTTCTCAGTGTTGTCTGTAACTGTCGCCCTCACGAATACGCAGAGTTCTGCGGATTTCTTCAGGAATAACTACTCTGCTTAAATTGTCAATCCTCCTTGCAATTGTCAACCGTGTAATCAACAGACAGTTCAATTCCCAACGCACCGTATTTTTCCTCAAGCTCCTTTGAGTAATAAACATTCATATCTTCGGGGTTTGCACTGTCAATATCTTTCTCGGTATATCCGCATTTAAGAAGAGGGAGTTTATCGTATAATTCAGCAAAGTTTCTGAATTGATGCAAAGCCGTTACCACAGCAAAAATCTGCTTTCCGGTATCCGCTGTATTCGTGAAAACTATCGTGTCGCCGACGCTGATTGCTTTCCTTTTTTCATTATTAAGCCTTAATTCTATCGTTTTCTTGCCCGAGCGTATCATTTCAAACGGCTCGGGGCAAAGGTTCATATAGTGTTTCATTTTGTCCTCCGCTGGTAATTCACTGATTAAATTATATCATAAACAGATGAATAAGGGCAACTGTTTTGACTTATATTTTTAAAAGTCAACGAAAGTCAAAAATATTTTAAAATTGAGTAAAAGCGAGGATAATTGAGAATACAAAAGTATAATAAAGAAAGAGTTGAATTATTTGACTTTTATTGACTTTGACTTTATCTGACCTTGAAACTATAATAGAGTCAAAGGTCAGGAAAGGACAAACAAGAGTGGCTGAAATGTAATCTACCCCCCTATAAATGTAACAACACCAAGCCCCGATAATGACCTATTATATAAAGGCAACACCGCACACACCAGGCTGTGCGGTATTGCTGAAACTGAAATGAGGCGATTATATGAGAATGAGCGATTTGGTAGCTCAATATATTATGCAGATGCTCGACGAACAGAACGGCAGTGCCGAAATTCAGCGAAACGAGCTTGCCGGAAATCTCGGCTGTGTGCCGAGCCAGATAAATTACGTTATTACTTCACGCTTTACACCCGAGCAGGGATACATTGTTGAAAGCCGGAGAGGCGGCGGAGGTTACATACGCATCAGCCGTGTAAAAATGGATAGAGGCACGGCAATGATGCATATAATAAACTCTGTAGGCTCATCGCTTGACAAGGC
>CAZNUF010000032.1:0-8232 GCA_964576125.1 uncultured Ruminococcus sp.
TCCTTTTCAAGAGCGGCACACGTATGAAGAATAGCGTGGTGCTCAAATTTTGAAGTGATTATGTGTTTTTTGCCCTTTGCTTTAAGAGCGTGGCAAACACCCTTTAATGCCCAGTTGTCGGATTCACTTCCGCCCGAAGTAAAGAAAATTTCACTTGGTGAAGCTGCTCCGAGATTTTTTGCAATATTTGCTCTTGACTTCTCAACAGCTTCCTTTGCCTTGCCACCGATACGGTAAAGGCTTGAGGGGTTGCCGTAAACCTCGGTGAGGTAGGGCATCATTTTTTCAAGCACCGACGGTGCAAGAGCTGTTGTAGCCGAGTTGTCGGCATAAATATTTCTCATATATATCACCTTCGTCTGATTTATGCATATTGCTGTGCCGCGGCAACAGCGAGTCGGTCGCACCTTTCGTTTTCAGGGTGTCCGGCGTGACCTTTTACCCATATAACATCAACCTCGTGAATGTCGCAGAGCTTTAAAAGCCTGTCCCACAGCTCGGGATTCAGCGCAGGCTCTTTTTTGTTGCGCATCCAGTTGTTTGCCTTCCACTTTTTAGCCCAGCCGAGCTTTAAAGCGTTGCACACATACTGGGAATCGCTGTACAGCGTTACCTTGCACGGCTCCTTAAGAGCTTCAAGTGCATTGATTACTGCGGAAAGCTCCATTCTGTTGTTAGTTGTATTTGCTTCTCCGCCCGACAGCTCACGTTCGTGTCCGTTGTAGCGCAGCACTGCGCCCCAACCCCCGGGACCCGGATTTCCGCTGCAAGCACCGTCGGTAAAAATTTCAACCTGTTTCAAGCGTATTCTCCTTAATTGACGTTCGACTAATATTATAATACGCATAATTCACAAATGCAACCATTATTTAGTTATTATTTTGCCAAAAACGGAGCATAATATTAATAAAACGGCTGAATTTTTATAATGAAATTTAAATTCCTATTAAAATTGTAAGGATTTACTCTGCATACCCAAAATATAAATTATAATTCTTTTAATGTATTGACATTATTAAGGTGTATGAGTTAAAATAATATGAATATATATACTCGGAGCAGTATATGCTTATTTTGTTGCAGTTTTTATTTTATTATATTATTGCTGATACTTTATTATTGGGAATAAATCCGTTTGATGCTTACGGATTATAAAAGAAAGAATTTTACTCTCCCTTGAATATGGTCGTTAAATATTCGTCTTTGACAGGAGAATAAAAGCCTTTCTATATATAATTTCAAAATCTAAAGAATTATGGAGGTAAATTTGTGAGTACAGAAACAAGAAGAGAAAATTACAGTGCGAAGCAGAACAGGTACTCAAAGGGCAAGCAAAACAATTCAAAGCAGTTTAAAAAGGGCTCGTTTAATTCACAGAGCCGTTCGGGTTATGATTTTTCGCAGAAAGGTAAAAAAAGCTACAAGAAAAAGCCTTATGTAAAGAACGGAATGCAGAAACCGATTCGTAAGCCGTCTGTAAAAATTGCTTTTCTCGGCGGACTGAATGAAATCGGAAAGAATATCACGCTTATTGAATGTGAAAACGATATAATAATCGTTGACTGCGGAATGGCGTTCCCCGACGGCGATATGCTCGGCGTTGACCTTGTAATTCCCGATTTTTCGTACATTGAGCAGAATTACGAAAGAGTAAAGGGCATAGTTCTCACTCACGGTCACGAGGACCATATCGGCGGTCTGCCGTTTCTTCTTTCAAAGGTAAATGTTCCGATATACGGCACTCCGCTCACTTTAGGACTTGTCGGCAACAAGCTCAAGGAGCACAGTCTTTACAATAAAACTCAGCTCAATGTTGTTAAGGCAGGCGACACAATAAAGCTCGGCTGTATGAGCGTACAGTTTATTCACGTTAACCATTCAATACCCGACGCAGTTGCTTTTGCAATCAGAACTCCCGCAGGTACTATTGTTCATACAGGCGACTTCAAAATTGATTGCACACCTATTACGGGCGATATGATTGACCTTTCAAGTATTGCAAGAGTAGGCGACGAGGGAGTGCTTGCACTTCTTGCCGAAAGCACCAACGCCAACCGTTCGGGTTACACTCCGACTGAAAGAATGGTATCCGACAGCCTTGACAGTCTTTTCAGAAGTGCCGAAAACTACAGAATAATCATTGCTACCTTTGCTTCAAACGTAAACAGGGTTCAGCAGATTATAAACTGTGCCGAGAAGTACGGCAGAAAAGTAGCTTTTTCGGGCAGAAGTATGGTCAATTATATGGACGTTGCAAGCAGTTTAGGCTACCTTAACGTGCCCGAAAATATAATTATAGATATTGATATGCTCGACAAATATATGCCCCAGCAGGTTGTGCTTGTAACAACAGGCAGTCAGGGTGAGCCGATGAGCGCACTTTCAAGAATGGCTTATTCCGATCATCGCAAGGTTATGGTAGGTGAGGGTGACTTCATAATCATTTCGGCAAATCCGATTCCCGGCAACGAAAAGACAGTCGGAAACGTAGTTGACGAGCTCCTCAAAAAAGGCTGTAAGGTTATCTATGAGTCGATGTACGACGTTCACGTTTCGGGACACGCCTGTCAGGAGGAGCTTAAAATTATCCACCGCCTTGTAAAGCCGAAATACTTTATTCCCGTTCACGGCGAGCAAAAGCACCTTCAGAAGCACGCAGAGCTTGCCCAGTATCTGGGAATGGAAAGAAAGAATATATTTATCGGGGATGTCGGCAGTGTTGTCGAAATCAACGAGAATTATATGAAGGAGCTTGCACCCGTTCAGGCAGGCAAGGTGTTTGTTGACGGACTCGGCGTAGGTGACGTAGGAAGCATAGTTCTTCGTGACCGTAAGCATCTCGGTCAGGACGGACTAATAATAATTGTTGCGTCACTCGACGTTTACGACGGTCACGTAATCAGCGGTCCCGATATTGTTTCACGAGGTTTTGTCTATGTCCGTGAAAGCGAGGGACTTCTTGAAGAAGTCAAAAGAGTTGCTCTGGGTATTCTTGAGGATTGTGCCGAGAATAACATTCACGAGTGGGGTGTAATTAAAAACCGTATAAAGGACGACGTGTCAAAGCTGATTGGTCAGAAAACACGCCGTGCACCTATGATACTTCCTATCCTGCAGGAGGTATAATAATAGAGTGGAGTGTTGAGATTGGAGAGTGGAGTTGCGGTCGAGCGGAAAAATCGGATTGCTTTGAAAAAACGGATGCCCGAATTTTAAATTGATATATAGGTAACGTTTGAATTTAATTTCGTGGGGGACGGGTTCCTATATGTCCCGAAACGTTACCAATATATCAAAATTAGTTCATCAAACAAACTTTTCCATACAACACGCAACATTACAAATTCGGAGCGTAGCGACCCTTAACTCCACACTTCACACTTCACACTCAAAACTTACATAGAGGGATAATATGAGAAAAAAGCATTGGACGCTTGCTCCGTGGTTTATAATCTTCGCTGCGGTTATGTTGCTTATGGCATTTGCTTCCTTTGAATATAACATTGTTTTATGTTATATAGAGCTTGGAATTTCCGTAGCGGCAATTGCGGTAGTTTTCGTTATTTCACTTCGTTTTCGCAGTTATATTAACAATACCGTTAAGAACGCTGCCGAAAAAATCAAGGGATTAAATCCCGAACATCTTGAAAAATATAAATATCCCGTTGCCGTTTCAGGCTCTCAGGGCGATATTCTCTGGTGCAATGCACGATTCCGAAAGGCAATGTGCGGCGGTAAAAGCCCCGAGGGCGAAAACATCAACTCCTATCTTTCAGGCTTTGATATTGAAGACATCAAGGACGGCGAGGGCGAGGACGTGGCCGTTGACGGCAGGGAATACACCGTTTTCTGCCTGTCTGTCGGTGACGGCGTAATATGTCATTTTATCGAAAATACATATTACAAGTCAATGCTGCGTGAGTATCAGTCAACGCTTCCCTGTGTTGCTATCATAACCTTTGACAATGCAGAGGATTTTTCAAGCGACTCCGACGAAGCCTATTCAGAGGTCAGCCTTACTGTAGAAACAAATCTTCAGAAATGGGCGGCTGAATACGGAGCACTTTACAAGAAAATAGGCACTAACCGATATATTATAATTTTCAGAGATTCAGATGTTGAAAAAATGATTGCGCAGAAGTTCCCGATTCTCAAGGAAATCCGCTCAATCAATATAAATAATCACATTGCGACAATCTCCGTCGGACTCTGCCGAGGTACAAAATCGCTTAAAGACAGCGAGCTTAACGCAAGAAAAGCGCTTGAAATGGCGCTTGGCAGAGGCGGAGATCAGGTTGCTGTAATCAAGGACAACAGCTACGAGTTCTTCGGCGGCACAGCCGCTGCGGCTGAAAAGGTCAGCAAGGTGAGAATGCGTGTTATTGCCAACGCAATAAGCCGTGCGGTTGTCGATTGTGACAAGGTGTTCATTATGGGACACCGCTTTTCCGACCTTGACTGCGTAGGCTCGGCAGTCGGACTTCAATGCATAATGGAAAAGTCCTTCCGCCGTTACTGCAAAGTTGTCATTGATAAGGAAACCTCAATGGCGAAACAGCTTGTTTCATACGTTGATGAACGAATTGACACAGGCGTATTCATAACGCCTGACGAAGCAATCAGAGGCGTAACGCCGAAGTCGTTGCTCATCATAGTTGATACGCACCTCAAAAATTCTCTTGAAAGCGCACAGCTCTATGAAAAGTGCAAAAGAGTTGTGGTAATCGACCACCACAGAAAGGCTGTAAATTACATCGACAATGCGCTTGTGTTCTGTCACGAGCCGTCTGCGTCATCATCAGCCGAAATGTGCAGTGAGATTATAAGCTGTCTTGACGACAAGCCTCTCGGATATGTTCAGGCAGACGCACTTCTTGCAGGAATTATGCTTGATACAAAGAATTTTATTCTCAAAACAGGAGTCCGTACCTTTGAGGCGGCGGCTTACCTTCGCAAAAAGGGTGCAAACACGCTTACCGTTAAGGGAATGTTCTCCGACAGCATAGATACATATCGTGAAAAGGTTGAAATTGTTTGCAGCTCCAATATCTACAGGGGTTGTGCAGTGTCGGTTTCAAAAAGGCATACGGACGATATAAGACTTGCGGCGGCTCAGGCTGCCGACGAAATGCTCACACTTCAGGGCGTGGACGCGTCGTTTGTTATTTTTGAGGACAACAACAGAATGAATATATCGGCACGAAGCTACGGCAAGCTGAATGTTCAGATTATTATGGAACAGCTCGGCGGCGGCGGTCACCAGACTATGGCGGCGGCACAGCTTGAAAACACAACCAAGGAGCTTGCATATCAGAAGCTCCTTGCCGTAATCGACACCGTGCTTGATGATATAGAAAACACATAATTAAGTGTGGAGTTTGGAGAGTGGAGAGTGGAGTTAATGGTCGCTTCGCTCCGAATTTATTGTATTAATAGTTAAGAAAGGACGATAAAAGTGAAAGTAATCTTACTTCAGGACGTAAAATCACTCGGCAAAAAGGGTGAGCTTGTTGAAGCCTCCGACGGCTACGCACGCAACTATCTTCTTCCAAGAAAGATTGCAAGAGAAGCCAACGCACAGGCTATGAATGAATATAAAAATGCAGAAAATTCCAAGAATTTCAAAATCGCAACCCAGAAAGCACAGGCAGAACAGCAGAAGAAAATGCTTGAAGGAAAGAAGTTTGTAATGACCGCAAAGGCAGGTCAGGGCGGACGTCTTTTCGGCAGTATTACAGCAAAGCAGGTTGCCGAGGAAATAAAGAAGCAGTACAACATTGTTGTTGACAAGCGTAAGGTTGTGCTTGAATGTGACATCAAGGAATTCGGAACATATAAGGCAGAGGTCAAGCTTTATACGGGAATTTCCGCAAATATCGACGTTCAGGTAACAGAAGCGTAAAAAATTGAAAGATGAAAATTAATTTTCCTTTTTACATTATCAATTCCCAATTTATAATTTGTAGGTGTCACAATGGCTGATTCACTATTCAGCGGCAGCTACGACGGTCTTAATATGCCGTACAGCCCCGAAGCGGAACAGGCTGTTCTGGGAGCAATTATCCTTGACAGTACCGTTTTCGACAAGGTTGTAGATTACATAAAATCACCCGAATATTTTTACGTTGCACTGCACAAGCTTATTTTTATGCAGATGCAGGAAATGATAAATTTCGGTGCGGCTATTGACTTCGTAACTCTGCTCGAAAAATTAAAACAGAATAAAGCATTTGACGAGGCAACGGGCAAGACCTATCTTATGGATTTGGTAAACAACTGTCCGTCAATTTCCAATGCCGAGGCTTACGCAAAGGTTATTGCCGATAAGTACAATATCCGCAGACTCATTACAGCATCTCGTGAGATTATTGACGATGCGTCGGCAGGCAACGAAGAGCCGTCCATTCTCATAGACTCTGCCGAGCAGAAGATTTTTGACATTCGCAAGGGCAACGAAAAGTCGGGACTTGAACGAATAAACTCCGTAATTTTGCAGACGTTTGACCGTCTTGACGCACTCAACAGCGAAACCGACGACAGTATGAAACCGATTTCTACGGGAATCGGCGACCTTGACAGGGTAATTACGGGACTTAACCGAAGCGACCTTATTCTGCTTGCGGCTCGTCCCGGTATGGGTAAAACGAGCTTTGCGCTAAATATTGCACGCAACGCCGCTTGCACGTCAAAGAAAACCGTTGCTTTCTTCTCTCTCGAAATGTCAAAGGAACAGCTTGCCAGCCGTCTGCTCTCTACCGAAGCACTTATAAGCGGTACAAAGCTACGTACGGGTAAGCTGAACGACGAGGAGTGGAGCAGGCTTATTCCTGCAAGCGATGTGTTGAGCAAAGCAGAGCTTTACCTTGACGATACACCCGGTATCACGATTACCGAGATGAAGTCAAGATTAAGGCGACTTCGCAACCTTGACCTTGTTGTTATCGACTACCTCCAGCTTATGGGAAGCGGCAGAAGAATTGACAACCGTGTTCAGGAAATTTCCGAAATTACGAGAAACCTCAAAATTCTTGCAAAGGAAATGAATGTTCCTGTCATCACACTTTCACAGCTTTCTCGTGCGTCCGAACAGCGTACCGACCACCGTCCCCAGCTTTCGGACTTGCGTGACTCGGGTTCAATCGAGCAGGACGCCGATATTGTTCTTTTCCTCTACAGAGAGGGCTATTACAGCGAGAAAAGCGCCGAACAGGCTGCGCCTACAGCCGATATGAATTCGGGCGAGTGTATTGTTGCAAAGAACCGTCACGGCGAGGCAAAATCCGTTAAACTGCATTGGCAGGGCGAGTTTATGCGCTTTACGGGTACGGAGGCAAGGGATGAATAATAAGTTTATTCGTACCGTTGAAAAGTATAATATGCTCAAAAACGGCGACAGCGTTATTGTCGCTTTGTCGGGCGGAGCAGACAGCGTAGCTTTGCTTGATAGCCTTAATTCTATTAAAGAAAAATACAATCTCACATTGTACGCTGTTCACATTAATCACGGACTTCGTGGTGAAGAGTCACAGCGTGATGAAAATTTTTGCAAAACGCTTTGCGAGAAATACGGAATAAAGCTTTTTGTAAGGCACGAAAACGTAGCCGAGCTTGCAAAGAAGAATAAAATCAGCGAGGAGCTTTGCGGCAGAAACGTGAGATATGCGGTTTTTGAGGAGCTTTCAAAACAGCTTTCTGCAAAGGTCGCAACTGCTCACACAGCCTCTGACAATGCAGAAACTCTGCTTTTCAATATTACAAGGGGCGCATCCCTCGGCGGTGTCAGCGCAATTCCGCCTGTCAGAGGAAATATAATCCGTCCTCTTATTGAGTGCACAAGGGCAGAGATTGAGCAGTATTGCAGTGAAAAAAATCTTGCTTACGTTACTGACAGCACAAACCTTACCGATGAATATACACGTAACAAAATCCGCCACAACGTAATTCCCACTCTCAAAGAAATCAATCCCGCCTTTGAAAATTCAGTATTGCGTTTATCCGAAAACGCAAGAGAAATTTCAGATTTTCTTTTCGGTATGACGGATAAGGCAATTTCAGAGAGTAAGTGCAATTACGGCTTTGACTGCAAAGTCTTGCTTTCAAATCATAATGCGATTATTAAAAATGCTGTTTCGGTTTTGTGTAAGCGTTATGCAGATTTCAGCGCAGAACAAAGGCACATTGAGCTTATTATTGATATTATGAAAAACGGCGGTGCAGTTAATCTCACCGAAA
>CAZNUF010000033.1:0-1289 GCA_964576125.1 uncultured Ruminococcus sp.
ATCTTCTTCACCCATAATTACACTGATTATAGAATTTGTTTTTGAGAGAACAACAGAAAAACCTGTCTGACAAATTGTTCGCAGCATCAGCGCAGAGGAAGCTAAAAACGCACCCACAACTACAAGTGCAATTATTTTGAATATTATTTTAGAGGCAGACAAGCCTGTTTTATCTGCAAAGAAAATGTATATTAAATATACTATTGCATATGCAAGTGCAAGAACAAGCGACGCATTTGAGTCGCAGAGAATAAGCGAAAACAGATTTGTAGCAATACAGGTAAAAACCCAGATTTTACTTACTCTCGGCTGATTAACGGATTTCATCAGCTTTTCTTTATAGAGCATATGACAGCAGACTATTGACACTACCGAAACAAAACCGAGCAGGTTGGGGTTGACATAAACACCTGTAAAGCGATTTTCGTAGATTGTGAATTTAATCCAGTACCACTCAAACGTTATGCCGAACATAAGGCAGAAAATTCCGATTATATTTGCAACGGTTGTGACGTAGACAATAAATCGAGCCATTGAATAAAGCTCACTTCTGAAATCAAAATTCGGTTCTGTATGCATTCCGTAAAACACAAAAAAGCACACAAAAACGTGAATAAACATTATTAGGCTGTATAGAATTGTTGCAGAGAAGTTTATTATAATTGACAACAGAGAGAAAACAAGGAAAGCACCTACCCAAAGTCCGAAACGAAGCTTGAAGAAGGTGTTGTTCACACGCTGATTGTAAACTGCAAGTCCCACCCCCCATACAAAGAGAAAAAAAAGCAGAACGTATGCGGGAATCTGAAGAAATGCGATATTACAGAAAAATAAATCAGCTATGTAGAGTTTTCTGAAAAGCGAAGAATCCTTTAACTTTTCTTTAACAGCAATCATTTTTATACCTCTTATCAGCAGAAAACCTCTTTGACGGTTTTAAGCATTAGCTTTAAATCAGAACGAAATCCGAAATTTTCGGTATATTGTAAATTGTATTTCATTTTTTCGGGAAGTATTTTTTCGATATATACCTTGTCTACGTCCTGCTCCGAGCTTAAAAGCTTTTCCTCGTCCTTGTACATAATAGACGCAAGCGAGGTTATTCCGGCAGGAATAAGAAGAGTTGCAAGATATTCGGGCTTATACTGTTCTACATACTTCGGCACTTCGGGACGTGTTCCCACAACGGACATACTGCCCGAAAGAACATTAAATATCTGCGGAAGCTCGTCAAGACGGTATTTTCTTAAAAATCTGCCGACCTTTGTGACTCTTGAATCGCTGTCGGT
>CAZNUF010000033.1:1389-7295 GCA_964576125.1 uncultured Ruminococcus sp.
TTTGGAAGCTTATCAAATGATTTCATGCCATATCTCCTTATAATAAGCATAAATACTGCATTTTACTATGATATTATATATCTTTTTAAAACTTATTTCAATTATTATTTCAAAATCTTAATAATTTACGGCATAACGTAAAAACCGACGGTATGCAACCGTCGGTTTTTAGGTAATTTTATGGAGTAATCAAGCACATAGAAAGGAAGTTGTCAGTTAATTAATATAAGATAATCTTTATCTTGTCTATACTATACCACACTCTTTGTTTATTGTCAACACTTTTTTTAAACTTTTTTAAAAAATAATATGTCAATTATTTAATTATTTATAAATGGCTAAACCTCTTGACTAAATGAATAAAAAAATGTAAAATTAAATTAGCAAGGAGGCATACGCTATGAACAACGAATACAATCCCGACCTTGTCACATTAATCAGTGACGAAGGTGAAGAAATTGAATTTGAAATCCTTGATATAATTGAAAACGACGAAGGAAAGTTCTATGTACTCTACCCCTACTATGCAGACCCTGCTGACGCAGTGAATGATCCGGGTGAGTATTATATATTTGAAGTTCAGGAAATTGACGGTGAAGAAGAGCTTGCTGAAATTGACGATGAGGAAAAGCTTGACAGAATCGACGCAATCTTTGAAGAGGAATATAATAAAGAACTTTTTGATGAGGATGAGTAATTTTTTATTTCTTTTAACATAATATAATATTAGGATTTAATTAGATTTTAGCATTGACTTTAGTCTTTTTCCTGCCCGATTCGCGAATGATTTTAAAATAACCCTACAACTCTTAAATCGGGAGCTTGGCTCTTTAAGCGGTGTGCAGACCTCCCGTGTTCGGAAGAAGGGAGCCTGAAGCTTAAAGGCGGGCACCCACCTGCTTTTTCGTAGGCAGGTTATTATTTAAATCATACGGTCGGGTGGGATTTTTATTGTTTATAATTTCCCAAAATTTACTACAGGTTATTTAAATATTTAGGAGCAAAAATATATGAATGTTTCAGTTCTCGGATGCGGCAGATGGGGCAGCTGCATTGCATGGTATCTTGACAAAATCGGTCATAACGTGCTTTCCTGCGGTCTTGCCGATGCCCCTGAGTTTATTCAGCTTGAAAAAACTCACAAAAACGACTATCTGACTTTTCCAAAATCCATTGAAGTATCCTCGGATTTGGAAAAAGCTGTAGACAGAGCAGAAGTAATTGTTATTTCAATTTCTTCTCAATATCTGCGTTCTTATTTTGAGGACATTTCAAAGTACAACCTTGACAATAAAATTATTGTGCTTTGTATGAAGGGCGTTGAAGCGTCAACAGGAAAACGCCTCAGCGAGGTTGTCGGAGATTTTGTTGACGAAAACAAAACTCCTATTGCCGTGTGGGTAGGTCCGGGACACCCGCAGGATTACGTGAAGGGTATTCCGAACTGTATGGTAATTGACAGCAAAAATCAGGCTGTCAAAGAAAAGCTTGTCAATGAATTTACAAGCGAGCTTATTCGTTTTTACCTTGGTACTGACTTAATCGGCAGTGAAATCGGAGCCGCCGCTAAAAATGTAATAGGTATAGCCGCAGGTATGCTTGACGGTCTTAACTATACTTCTCTTAAGGGTGCTCTTATGGCACGAGGCACCAGAGAAATTGCAAGACTTATAAAAGCACTTGGCGGAAACGAAATGAGTGCATACGGACTTTGCCACCTCGGAGATTACGAGGCCACGCTGTTTTCTCCATGGAGTCATAACAGAAAATACGGCGAGGACCTTGTTAAAGGAATTAAGTTTGAAAAGCTTGCAGAAGGAGTTATGACTTCAAAGGCTTTGTACAAGCTTGGCTGTGACTACGGAGTTGAGCTTCCTATTGTTGAGAGCGTTTATAACGTATTATTTAATAATGTTGACGCAAAAGATGCTTTGGGACAGCTTTTTGTGCGCTCGGTAAAAAAGGAATTCTGACAGGCGGAAGTGACAATGAAAAATAAATGAACAAAAAATAATAATTCAAAAAAGAAAACTACAAACGGCAAGAACACTACCGTTAAAACAATCAGCAGACAAAACACATTTGAATATCTGGTTGTAAACATAATATGTATATTTTTGTTTGTTGCATTCGGATACATAGCAATAATGAGCTTTTTGCAGACAAGCGTGTTTGACCAGTCTGCATATTCAAGTGAAAAAATTATTTTCCAGATGGATAATATTGCACTTAACATTTTGTGCACAGCTGTTTTTGCGGTTTTTGTGTTTAAAATGAAAAAGCACTATGACTTCTTTGCAAAAGTTAATCTGCGTTTTATGGAAGTCGGGCTTGTAATTTACACAATTCTGCTCGGCTTGATATGGATTTTTTCCGTTGCCTCAATTCCCGCCGCAGACAGTCTGAACGTATTTGAAACAGCAACAGGTGCGGCTGTCGGCGATTATACATCAATAACCGGAAACGGTGAGTTTTATAACAGCGCATACTACAACGGTCATGCTTACTACAATTTCTATCCGTTCCAGCTTGGGTTTGTGTTTATAAGCGAGATGATTTACAGAATCTTCGGCACTTCAAGCTCTATGCCCGTACAGGTTATTAACGTAATCTGTGTTGCTGTTGCATATCTCGGCATCGCAAAAACCACAAAGCTTGTTTTCAAAAAACGCTCAATTGAATTTATTGCAATCCTTCTGCTTGCAGGCTGTTTTCAGCCGATGCTTTTCAGCACATTCGTTTACGGCAATATCATCGGAATGTGCTGTGCAATCTGGGCAAGCTACTTCTTGATAAAATATTTTCAGACTTCAAAATATTTGCTTCTTCTTCCCTGTGCCGGACTTCTTGTTCTTTCGACAATGGCAAAATACAACAATATGATTTATCTCGTTGCGTTTGTGATTATGCTGATAGTTCACACGGTAAAAGAGAAAAAGTGGCAGAGCATTGCGTTTGCACTTGCACTTTGCATTGCTACTGTGGGAATAAATAATCTGATTATTTTAAGCTATGAAAGCCGTGCAAATACTAAACTCGCCGACGGTGTATCGCAGACGATGTACCTTGATATGGGACTAAATGATTCATATATGGCTCCGGGCTGGTACAACGGAATTGCGCTCGAAACATATAAAAGCAGCAATCTTAACAACAAAATTGCTGACCAAAGAGCGTGGAACGACATAAAGAACAGGTTGGATTTATTCGGAAGAAATCCGGGATATGCAATCGACTTCTTCGGCAAGAAAATTGTAAGTCAATGGAATGAGCCTACCTTTGAAAGCATTTGGGTAAGCGAAGTAAAATCACACAGCTATAACGTAAACTCTATCGGTAACGGAATGTATAACGGAAGTTTGGGGCAGTTCTTTGAGCTGTATTTCAACCTCTATATGCAGATTCTGTATAGTCTGTTCGTAATAGGAATTTTCTGTTTGTTCCAAAAACGCAGGACTAATATTGAAACAGCTTTGCTTCTGCTTATTATTCTCGGAGGATTTGGTTACCATCTTTTGTTCGAAGGAAAATCGCAGTATATTCTGACGTATATAATTCTGCTTATTCCGACTGCGGCATTCGGAATGAATACAATACTTGAGGGTAATTACACAAAAGTTAAAGAAATTGTCAGAAAGCTGAAAGCAATACCCGAAAAGAAAAATGCATAACTAAATAATACTAAAACAAAAGCTGCAATGCGTACCGTCAGGTTCCACGCATTGCAGCTTTTTATTAAAAATCAGAATTATTAACGTCTAATTCTTCAAGTAAGCCTCTATAATACTTTACATCTTCATCGGTGTATGAGAATCTGTTTTTTAAACCACGTTTAAGATTAACGTTTTTTTCAACAAAAATCCTTTTGAACCAAAGAGCTATCCACGTAAAAGGAAGCAAAAACGGAAACCTGTTCAAATACGGATAGAATCCCACCATAAAAGCTCTGTTTGGAAATACGCACTTTAAGAAATAGGAAAGTTTTGATTTTCTTTTCCCCTCTTTCTCTGCTGATTTTATCATCTTGTGAGAGTCAATCATTATTCCGGCATCAAGCCTGCCGTGCAAAGCACTCAAGACGATAAATACTTCCAAATCGTCAAATGTAATCTTTTGTTTATCGGGCGAAAACCAGTTAAACGCAATTTCTCTTATACGCTTTTCAAAAGTTTCGAGTTTAAAAAGCCTGAGCTTTTCATTAAGATAATCAAAATCAAAATCATTTTTATGATTGCGGTTATAGACATAGATATCAAGTAACATTCTGACAGAAATTCCGCCTGCGAGAAGGTGTTTGTAGGAATGCACAATCATATATAAATAGTGATCCTCAAGACTTAGGTTATATGAAAAATTATAACTTTCACGTTTAACAGCGCTGTCAATGATATTGACCAAATACGGATAATATTCATTCGATTTATCTACAAGCGTTGCATGCATTTCAATATACATATAAGGCTTTTTTTGGAAATGATATTGATAACAATCATTGTGCAGAAATTCATATCCGATTTCAGAAAAAGCCTTTTTTACCAAATCAATCTGATTCCTGTCAAAAAGAATATCATAGTCACTTATTGAGCGGTAATCGGAACGGGGATACTCTTTTTTCAAAAAATAACCTTTGAGGGGAACATTTTTGATTTTATATTTATCAAAGGCAGAAAGTACCTTTTCAATCTCGTAACTGTGATTGCTGTCAATTAATATTTCAGCGTTAATATTCTGTTTGAGAATTTTAACTATCTCATCATCAGGAAAATATTTTTCAGGCAGGCTTAATACTGTGTTAGAAAAAGCAGAATCAAGTGCACATATTTTTGCACGTGTAAAAAGTCTTTTCCAGTTTATTCCATCGTAAGGAATGGGAGCAGGGGTTTCATTAACGGCAGAGGACAAAACACTGATAAGGTAGGAATATTCTTTTTTTTCAATTTCACTCAACTGTTTTTTCATCTTATTTTTTATTTCCTTTACCGAATAATTTTGATACTTTATTTACACCGAAACGATAAGAATGTCTGAAAAATCGGGTATAGAACCAGAAGTTGACGTACAATCTATAGCTGAAAGAAGTTACGCTGTATGCTTTTCCTTTACGGTAAAAAGCCGTTACAACACCGATAATATCACTGTCCTTTATTCCGTGCTCCAAAGCAAACTGATTGTCGCCGCAGAGCACATAGTTTCCGTCAGCATCAAAATTAACGATTCTGTGGAGTACATAGGCTCCGTTGCTCCTCCTATAAAGAGGAATATCAAAGAGATGCAGTTTTCCGTTTGGCTTCGAGAGAACTACAACGTCTTCGCCATCTCGCAACATAGGAAGCATACTTTTGCCCTTCGGAGTAAAGGTCACCGTACCACCGCTGTTTAATTTTTCAATCATTATGTCGATAACATCATCAATTGCGACTTCTTTACTCAAGAATATCAGCGCCCTTTACCTTTTCAATGAACAAATCAATGTCTTCTTCAGCCTTTTGCGGAGCAACTTCGTATTCATCAAGCATTTTGCTTATCATCTCTTCCCTGTCGGCACCGCTTTGCATAAGCTTAAAAAGGAATGCACCTGTTTCGTTAAGGTTTATAATGCCGTTAAAGTCAAGCGACATATTATTTACGGGAACTACAACGTAGGAATCTGCAACCTTGCGTAAAATAAAATCTTCCTTAATTTTCATAAAATCACCTGCTAAATTCAAATATTATACAAAAACTATTATAATATACAGCAATAAAAAAAGCAAGGGCATTGCAATATTACAATGCCCTTAAATGATATTAATACCTATTGATTAGTACATACCGCCCATATCGGGTGCTGCGGGAGCGGCAGGAGCGGCTGGCTCCTTGATGTCGGCAACGAGTGACTCTGTTGTGAGTACCATTGCGGCAACGGA
>CAZNUF010000033.1:7305-8206 GCA_964576125.1 uncultured Ruminococcus sp.
AAGAAGCGTTCTGGAGAGCAGAACGTGTAACCTTTGTCGGGTCAACGATACCTGCAGCTACCATATCTGTGTACTCTTCTGTAAGAGCGTTGAAGCCATAGCCAACCTTGTTAGCCTTCTTTACGTTCTCTGCAATTACACTGCCCTCAAGACCTGCGTTTGCGGCAATCTGACGGAGGGGCTCTTCAAGTGCTTTAAGAACAATCTTTGCACCTGTCTTTGCATCACCCTCGAGTGTATCAACATAAGCAGCTACGGCAGGGATAGCGTTCATACAAGCGATACCGCCGCCTGCAACGATGCCTTCTTCAACTGCTGCCTTTGTAGCTGCAAGTGCGTCCTCAATGCGGAGCTTCTTCTCCTTCATTTCTACTTCTGTAGCTGCGCCAACCTTGATTACTGCTACGCCGCCTGCGAGCTTTGCAAGACGCTCCTGAAGCTTTTCACGGTCAAAGTCTGATGTTGTAGCTTCAATCTGCTGTCTGATCTGAGCAACTCTGCCCTTGATTGCGTCTTTATCTCCTGAACCGTCAACGATGATTGTGTTTTCCTTTTCAACCTTAACCTGACGAGCAGTACCGAGCTGGTCAATAGTTGTATCTTTGAGTTCAAGACCAAGGTCTGAAGTAATTACAGTACCGCCTGTAAGAGTAGCAATATCCTGAAGCATTTCCTTTCTTCTGTCGCCAAAACCGGGAGCTTTTACTGCAACACAAGTGAATGTACCACGGAGCTTATTGAGTACGAGAGTTGTAAGTGCCTCGCCCTCAACGTCCTCTGCGATGATGAGAAGCTTTCTGCCTGACTGAACTACCTGCTCAAGGAGAGGAAGAATTTCCTGTGTTGTGGAAATCTTCTTGTCTGTGATAAGAATGAGAGGATTGTCAAGCTCTGCTACCAT
>CAZNUF010000034.1:0-2210 GCA_964576125.1 uncultured Ruminococcus sp.
AAATAATATAATACTGCAACTCAAATAATTGACAAGTTGTATAGTGAGGATTAAAAATGAGAGTTTTGATAATAGATAATGATATTGCGTATAGAAACGGTGTTGGCATTGCTGCTTCAAATAAAAACTGGGTGCCTATGTCTTGTGGTAATATTAAAACAGCAAA
The DNA here is from genome assembly GCA_964576125.1 of uncultured Ruminococcus sp. Lineage (GTDB taxonomy): Bacteria > Bacillota > Clostridia > Oscillospirales > Acutalibacteraceae > Ruminococcoides. The sequence continues at coordinate 167 of CAZNUF010000034.1, forward strand.
AAAGATTATATGTTCTGAATCGCCAGATTTGATTATTTCTGATTGTTTATTGTATGGCGAAACTGTGATAGACTTATTACATTGGATGAATTTGAATAGTATTGATATTCCTGTCATTGCGGTATCTGCTGGTGTGGATGAAGAATTCTCTGATGCCGTAATAAAGCATGGAGCCAACTGTTTCTATGACAAACTTGATTTTAACCTCTCAAAAATATATGAGGTATTGGAAAAGTGGCAGAACTAATCCGACTTGTGGAGGAAAATATGAAAGGGAAAATTTTAGTTGTAGATGATGATAAAAGCATGGTCAGTATGATAAGAGATATTTTGGAGATGGAGGATTACATTGTTTCGACTGCATTTGACGGGGAACAAGCTCTAATACAATCCCAAAAGCAGCCCGATATAATACTTCTTGATATTAATTTACCTAAAATGGACGGCATAGAGGTTTGCGAAAAAATCCGTGACTTCGTACATTGCCCTATACTGTTTTTGTCTGCTCGTATTGAAGAAAAAGACCGCATTATGGGTTTGAAAGTGGGCGGTGATGACTATATTGTAAAGCCGTTTTCGATTGGCGAGTTACTGGCCCGTATAGAAGCCCATTTAAGGAGAGAAGCAAGAATCCAAGGAAAAACAGAATTTCGATATGATAATAATTTGATTATTAATCTGAATAGTCGAAAAATGACTTTTGAAAATCATGTGATAGAACTTACGAAATCCGAATTTGATATAGTTGTGCTTCTATCTCGTCATCCCGGGCAAGTCTTTGATAGAGAAATGATTTATGAAAAACTGTGGGGGCTGGACAGGGATGGCGATAACAGGAATGTTACAGAATTGATTCGGAGAATCCGCAATAAAATTAAAGTATATACAGATAAAGAGTTTATTGAAACAGTTTGGGGATGTGGATACAGATGGGCAGCAAAATAAAACGATCACTATTTAAGTATTTGATAATATCGCTAACATTATCTATCATACTATCGGTTGTAGTACAGGAAGTGACACAGGATATTTCCAACAGTATTCAGCTAAAGTATTTAGATTCTTCAAAACTATATGAGTATCAAAACGGGTATTCTCAACTTTTCGGCGATGTGCCGCAAATACCTGATGTTCCCCCAGAAATAATGACGCCACCAGATCGTATCATAAATGAATTTTGTGATTTTGCTTCGAGCTGGTGTATTTTGTTTTTTACTTTTACAGGCGTTTTCTTATCGCTCTCACTGTTTTACAAACGCAGATTAAAAATTCCATTTTCGATTTTGAATGAATCCACCGCCAAAATTGGCAGACAGGATTTGGAGTTCAAAATAACTTATGACTGTGATGATGAATTAGGTCAGATTTGCGCCGCATTTGAAAAAATGCGCGAAAAATTAGTAGAGAATAATTGTTTGATGTGGAATATGATAGATGAACAAAAGCAGATGCGTTCTGCTTTTTCCCACGATTTACGAACACCACTGGCGGTCATGAAAGGTTATGTTGAGTATTTGTTGCGGTACTATCCTAAGCACAGATTATCAGAGGAAAAAGTCATAGAAGTGCTGGGAGAATTGCAGAGCCAAACAGAAAGAATATCCTGTTTTGCCGACACAATGAAAAACATAAATCGTTTGGATGAAATCGTTATAAAGAGAGCGTATGTCAGCCAAGCCGATCTCCTTGCTAAAACAGAGGCGATTTTGACTGTTCTCGCTCAAAAATATGCGAAGAAGTTTGAGGTGCATAACGAGATAAAAGAACAACAGTTGAATTTGGACATATCTATTTTCCTTGAAGTTCTTGAAAATCTAATTGATAATGCTATGCGGTTTTCGGATCAGTGTGTTCGTGTGGAGTTCCGCTACTCTCAATCCCTATTGAATGTCTGCGTGCATGACGATGGAAAAGGGTTTCAGCCGGACGAATTAAGTAAAGCGGTCAAGCCTTATTATCATGGCGAAAGCGTAGGAACAGAGCATTATGGCATGGGCCTATACATCTGCAAAATGCTTTGTGAGAGGCATGGAGGATTTCTCCG
>CAZNUF010000034.1:2220-8083 GCA_964576125.1 uncultured Ruminococcus sp.
ACTCACCGGGCGGAGGTGCCTGCGTGGAATTTAATATTGCTGCATGAATTGGGCAATAGCGGTAGATTTAAGAAAATCACCGCTATTGTTTTTTTGTAGTCTTTTTACCGATATACTTAGGATAAGAAAACGGATAAGGGGGACGATTGCATGAATTGGAGATTAGTCAAAAAGGATTTTATGCTGCTGCTGAAAAATCCGCTTATCTATATTGGTGTCCTTGCAATGGTTGTGATTCTGTATATCACCGTATCGCCATATATCAAACTATATGACGATTTCCAACCAGACGGAGAAACAATGGAGTATTCTTACGATGGTAACATTACGGATGGGTATATTCCGACACCAGAAAACGAACGGTGGGAGTATGTATCGCAAGAAATGGAAGCCTATCTGGTAAGTGAATATGGAATGAGCCAAGAGGATGCACAAAAGCAGATGGAAGAAGTGCTTAGTAAAGGCTGGACAGTGCAAGAAATTAGACAATTTTTCATTGATGAATATGGGATAGTCGGTTTTGAATCTGTATGGAAAATGAGTGCCTATAAAAAAGCGGATGCCGGCGAGGTGCAGCAGTATTTGGATTCCGTATTTCAGGAAGAATCATATACGAGCTATTTCGGCAGAAAATATGCGGATTATCTCGGAATTACTTCTATACTTTTCACAATATCTGTTTTTGTAATTTTGCTTATGCGCGACATGAGGAAAAGCATTTACAGTTTTATTCATACGAAACCGATCAGCAGCCGGAATTATGTTCTGGGCAAATATATTGCTGGAATCTCAATGGTCTTACTCTTTGTTGTTATACTAACGGCGATTGTCGATGTTGTTGCTGTAAGTGCAGGAAACAACTATGGATACAAAACAAGCCTTTTGGACATTTGGGCCAACATCATAATATATGATCTGCCCGGAATTTTACTCACAGGCTGCATCATGCTTTTTATTTCAATTTTGTTTAAGAATGTAATTCCGGCAATTCCGGCAATGCTTTTGTATTTCATTTACGCCAACATCGGTACGCTGAGTTCCGCCGGGAATTACCACTATCAGGTAAAGCCCGGAGCAATATTTGTACGCTTTCCACAGCTTTTTACTGAAACAGAAATACCATCTGGAATTGTGGGCAATCAAATATTTCTTTTGATTTTAGCTATTGTTCTGCTTATAGCCAGTATTCAGATATGGGAAAGGAGGCGTGATACATGAAGTATGAATTGAAAATAGCGCTGCCTATGTATAAGATCATTTATTCTATACTCTTTATGGTAATTATCATTTTGGTAAGGCCGATTATGTCTTATAACGAGATTGTTTCTGTTCTGGAATCAAGTGTTGCGCTCCTTGCAGGCGTGTTCATGGCTGATATTTATTATATGGAGTATATGAATGAAAGAATCTCCACTTACTCTTTATTCCCTATAAAACAAAAACGTGGTTCGATCCTAAAACGCGCTTTTATTAGCCAACTATATTTAATTATTTTAGTTGCTGTTTTTTATTGGGGTTTCGTGTTGGTGTATCATCCTACAAACTATTCTGGTGTTTCCAGCATAAGCCTATACGCTTCCTGCGTGGGTGCCTGCGCCGCAAGTATGTTTTTTATGGGAACGTTTTGCTTTACCGCTACAAATCTCATGCGGAATATAGGGCTTGCCATCGGCCTGCTGTTCTTCTTTTGGCTGTTTTTGACATCTACGATCATTCGTATGTTGCCAGAAACATTACAGCTATTCAAACTATCAGGGGAAGTTGTTCAGGATGGTTATTTAATTCCCTTTTGGCCGAGCAGAATATTATATGTTGTATGTGCAGTTGCTTTAATGTACTTGAATCTACATCTGGTAAATCAGCAGCCGGATTTCAATAAGAAAAGGTGGTGTAAACATGGGAATAAAAGTATGTGATTTAGTAATGGAATACAAAAAGGGTGTGAAAGTCCTAAATCATGTAAACTTGACTATCGAACATGGCATATATGGACTTCTGGGGGAAAATGGAGCCGGAAAAACTACATTGATGAAGATATTGGTTACGCTTCTTACTCCCACATCTGGTACGGTCGAAATAAACGGTCTCACTGTTAAGCCAGAAAATTATGAGATCATCAAAAAGCAAATTGGATATTTGCCGCAAGAGTTTGGTTTATATCCTAATCTTACAGTGCGTGAATCATTGGAATACGTTGGAATTATGTCCGGCATAAAAAAAGCGGAATATCAAAAACAGATTGACTATTATTTGGAAGCTACGGGATTATCTGAACACCAGACAAAGAAAAACCGGCAGCTCTCTGGTGGAATGAAACGTAGAGTAGGACTTGTTCAAGCTCTATTGCATAATCCATCTATTTTGATTGTCGATGAACCCACAACAGGTCTTGATCCAGAAGAACGTATTCGAATTAGAAATCTTTTGGTGGATTTTTCTTCGCACAGAACAGTTTTGTTTTCAACCCATGTTACAGAAGATTTGGCTGCTACCTGCAATAAATTATGTATTTTGAGAAAAGGCCAGATTGTTTACAATGGCCGAATGAATGAACTGATTGCTATGGCTGATAATCATGTTTTCTGCCGTTCGTTCCAAAACGAAGTGGATTTCCAAAAATTCCAACGGGAATATAAAATTACCTCGAAAATATATGAAGCAAACGCTATAACGGTTCGTTTTGTAAGTGAATCAATTCCTGATTTTCCTTGTAGTTGCTGCACTCCCAATCTTGAAGATGCGTATATTTATAGCCTGTATGTGAAAATGTAACAATCGTTTTCACTGCCGGACGACGGCAAAGAAAAAACGTCGTGCAACAGAACTATTGACATGCCAATAGCACTTTCCAGCGGCTCTGAGAGATTAGGCCACCGTTTTCTCGCTGGTAAACTCTACGCATTTAGAACAGCGTTTCGGCGGGGATAGGATAAATCATCCCACCACCTCACTGACCATGCCGGAAAAGTCCCGGAATACCGGGTTTTTTAAGGCTCTAAATGCGTAGACTGCCAGTATCTTTTCCGCTGACGTATTCGTTTTGCGTATGCCGCAAGATCTCCGAAAAAATTCCGAAATCGTTTAAACATATTGTAAGATTAGAATGTGAGATGTAAAATCACTTTGACAACTGAATAAAGATGTCTTCGGGGCAGGGTGTAATTCCCGATTGGCGGTAAAGTCCGCAAGCGCTTGACGCATGATTTGGTGCAATTCCAAAACCAACAGTATAGTCTGGATAGGAGAAGATAAAGAAATTGTTCGATATTTTTATCGCTGGTTCTTTTACTTTATCAAAATAGGCGCTTGAAAGGCATCACCTTTCAGGTGCCAATTTTTTTCGGAGGAAACGAAATGAATAAAGTAAAAAATATCACAACGCTTGCAATGTTGAGCGCAATCGCTTATGTCGCTATGGTGGTGGGCCGTGTCCCGGTTGTCCTGTTCTTAAAGTATGACCCCAAAGATGTTATCATCACATTAGGCGGTTTGATATGGGGGCCGCTGACATCTTGTATTGTTTCCGTGATTGTGTCTGTAATTGAAATGCTGTCAGTTAGTGAGACAGGCATTTTGGGGTGTATTATGAATATTATTTCCACCTGTTCTTTTGCTTGCACAGCAGCAATCATTTATAAGAAAAAACACACTCTTTCCGGCGCAGTAATGGGTTTAGTGGTTGGTAGTCTGACAATGATTTGTGTTATGCTGTTATGGAATTATCTTATCACACCTCTTTATATGGGTTATCCGCGTGAAGCGGTTGTTCAATTATTGCTTCCAGCCTTTCTGCCTTTCAACGCATTAAAGGCGGGGCTTAATGCAGGGTTTACATTTTTGCTTTATAAGCCTGTAATAACATCATTAAGAAAAAGCGGATATATCGTTACTACATCAAATAAGACTAAAGGGAGGCCATCGGGGCTTATCCTGTTGGCAATCGCAATTATTGTTACCTGTGTTTTGTTGATTTTATCTATGAACGAAATAATTTGAGGAACTTCTATGAACAGAAAACCTATCTACACATCTTTTGGTATAGTCATTCATGGCCGAGGAATTGGTAAGCTGGTTGGAACCCCAACAGCCAATTTGAAAGTTGAAAATGAAAAGCAACTGCCAGAGAACGGTGTGTATATCACACGCATTTTTCTGGACAATCAAATTTATTATGGAATTACACATATTGGAACACGCCCCACGGTGGATAACGATACAGATATATCGGTAGAAACTCATATTTTGAATTTTAGCCGTGATTTGTATGGTAGTAAAATTGAAATACAATTATTTGAAAAACTTCGTAACCCCATGAAATTTGACAATTTATCACTGCTATTGGAGCAGATCAGATTAGACTGCCTCTCTGTGCAGGAATTTTGGGGAATAGACTATTCTTCCTCCCGGCTTACCATAGACATCAAAAAGCATCTTGTTAAGGTAGATGGGAAAGAAGTATTTTTGTCTACAAAAGAGTTTGATGTTTTGTATATGTTATACTCCAATCCAGAAGTTACATTTACAAAAGAAGAAATATATCAGGCCGTGTGGCATGAACCGTCAAATGGATACTGCCATGCGGTAGAAAACACAGTATTTCAAATCAGGAAAAAGACTGCCACCATTGTAAAGGGACTGACATTCATAAAAACCGTAGCCGGGTATGGCTACAAATACAATCCGGTAGGGACGAAGTAAAGTCGCCTTTGCCGGATTGTATTTTCAATATCGCTATTAGGCATCAATTCTTATGGATTTCCAATATCTTTTCCGCTGTCGTTCTGCCTCTTTGCGGCGTCGCATCCGTTTGGCGCAGGCCGCGCAGTATTTGGCCCGGTTTGACTTCGGCTGGAACGTGGCCCCGCACTCGCAGCAGCGTTTCACTTCGTCCCGTTCTTTGGTGATCTCGGCGTACAGGGCCGCGTCCAGCGGGAGGACGGCGGCCTGAAACCACCGGCACAGCAGCGAATAGGAAATGCTTTGTACGCAAACACATTCCTCGCCATCGTCCAGTAACAGGCAGTTACCGTTACAGTAATTACAGCACTCATGCGTCAGACGCCGGGCCTTGCGGTATTGAGGGTAATTCATTCTCGGTATGCTCATAGCTCTTGTGTCCATTCCTTTCCCGGCTTCACCCGCAAAATGCCGTCTACATTCTGCTTGATAATGCCGTATTCTTGCATCCGCTTTTTCGCTTCGCCGTATTGTTCATACAGCCGTTCCTTTTCCTCGGCCAGCCGTTTATACTCGGCTTTCAGGGCGTACAGATCGGGTAGCTTTTTCACGCCCTGTTCTTTCAGGGCCTTTGCCGCAGCTTCATAAAGAATCAACGTGCTTTCATGCTCACGCCGGAATTTTGCCTTATCCTTTGCTTTGCGGTATTCCATAGACACGGGCCGGAGCTGCTTATACGTGGTGACGTTCTTTATCAGCACCGCCATATCCGCAAGCCGATGTTCCATAGCTTTGAGGGCAGCGGCGGCCTCGTCGCTGGCGGCGGTGATCTCGGCCACTCTGCTTTCCAAATCCGGGTAGGTGTCTATCCCGCGTTCCGTCAGGAAATTCAAAGTCTTTGCGGCCTGCTTCAAGTTGTGGAGCTTCGCCCACTTCTCATAGCCTGCCGACTGTTGGGCCTTGATGCTGTTTTCCAAATCAATCCGCAGAGAGATTCCCTTGCGTTCTTTGGGCGCTCTGGTGATAATGCGGCCTTTGATACGCTCTTTGATCGCTTCTTCGGTGTAGGATTCCCCCAGCGTCTTGCAGCGGGTAAAGCGTTCCTGGCCGGGAGCGCGGAATGAAATAAACTTGCCCGGTTTGATCTCATAGCCCTGCGCCTGCATGAGCCGCAGAAAATCGTCAA
>CAZNUF010000035.1:0-3033 GCA_964576125.1 uncultured Ruminococcus sp.
AGCAAGGCTGTTGTATTTTAAGTGACAGATACGCTACGTCAAATATTATCTACCAGATGTCAAAGCTTGATGACAGCGAGCGTGATTCCTTTATCGAGTGGCAGAGCAATTTTGAATTTGAAAAGCTCGGAATTCCCAAGCCCGATGTTGTAATTTACCTTGACGTTGAGCCGCAGGTTTCGCAGAAGCTTATGGAAAAACGCTACGGCGGTGACATCTCGAAAAAGGATATACACGAAAAAAATCTCAAATATCTGCTTGAGTGCAGAAGAAGTGCGCTCTATGCGGCTGAAAAATGCTCGTGGAGAATAATTAACTGTTGTGAAAACGGCGGAATTAAAAGTATTGAAAAAATTTCGGAAGAAATCGACAAGGCGGTATCAGATATTTTATGCTGAATTTTACGTTGATTGAAAAATCACAGATTGAAGAATATAAAAAGTATTACGATTACTCAACAGCTTTCGGCTGTGACCTTAATCTGCTAAATGCCTACCTTTGGCGTGACGAGTACAATATAAATTTTGCAGTTTTCGACAATACGCTGATAAAGGCATATTTTAATGATGACGGCAGTGTATGGGGTTACTGTATGCCTACAGGAAAAAACATCAAGGGTGCGCTTGAGGAGATTTTTGCCGACGCTCTTGAAAGAGGAAAAAAGCCGTTTATTGTAATGCTTACAAACGGACAGAGAGCAATGCTCGAGTCAATGTTTCCGTCAAAGTTTACCTTTGAGCGTTCACCTGAGAATCAGGATTATATATATCTTACAGAGGAGCTAGTAACACTTCAGGGGAAAAGATTTCACGCAAAGCGAAACCATATTTCAAGGTTTTACAAAACATATGATAACACCCGTTTTGAAACAATTGACGATAACAACAAGTATGATGCTTTAAAGGTTGTGCTTGGCTGGTACGCCGAAAACGGAATCCCCTCCGAGGATAACGAAGAGGTAAAGGCAATTTGCGAGAGTCTTGAAAATTTAGATGCTTTCAATATGCAGGGCGCAGTGCTTTATGTTGACGAAAAGCCTGTTGCAATGACGCTCGGCAGTGAGATTTCTCCGAGCGTTTACGACATAAATTTTGAAAAGGCTCTGCGTGAATATGACGGAGTTTATTCGGTTATAAACAACGAGTTTGCAAAAACTCTTACAAAATATAAGTATATAAACAGGGAAGAGGATATGGGACTTGAAGGCTTGAGAAAGTCAAAGCTTTCATACAATCCCGTAATCATTCTTGACCGTTACAATGCAAGGCTGAAAGATGAAGCTTATTTTTGAAAAAAATAATTTTGAGTGTATTCCGCTTTTAAAAAAGCTCTGGCTTGACTGTTTTGAAGAAAAAAGCGAGGCGGTTGATTTGTTCTTTAACCGTTGTCTTGATTTTACTTCAATTTACACCGCAAGTATTGAGGATAAGCCTGTTGCAATGCTGTATCTTGTACATTCAACGCTCAATGGCAAAAAGGCTCACTACCTTTGCTGTGCCGCAACGTCAATTGATTACAGAAACCTCGGAATAATGGGCAGGCTTATAGAATATGCTATGTCAGATTCACACAAAAACGGTGATGCTTATTCGTTGCTTTTTCCTGCAAACGAAAAGCTTTACGGATATTACAAACGCTTTGGCTACAAACCGCTTTGCACAGCACGAAAATCAGTTTTTACACGAGAAGAGATGATTCGTTTTGCAGAGAATAATCAAAGCAATCTGACATCTGTTAATTCATATAATTATGAAGAACTGCAAAGGTTATGTTTAAAAGATAATTTTCTTTTACAGAATAATAATTTTATTTCCTTTGCATCAGCTTACTATTCGCTTTACGATTGCAAAACCGTAAAATCAGACAATTGTTTTGCTCTTGTTGAGGAGGAAAACGGCACAGCCGAAGTTTTCTATTCAATTTATGACAGCTTTTGCACGCTTGCAAAAATGCTTATTAATAATTTAACTGCAAAGCGTTTTGTATTTACAGGCAAGGCTGAAGATAGGTTATATAAAAATTCTAAAATCGAAAAATACGGAATGATAAAGTCACTTGACAATAACGAAAAAATCCCCGAAAATACCTATATCGGTATAACTCTTAATTGAAATATAGAAAGGAAATGCGATATGTTCTATGTTTTTCTCGCAGAAGGCTTTGAAGAAACCGAGGCGCTTGCAACGCTTGACGTAATGCGACGTGCAAAGCTTGACGTTCTCACAGTCGGCGTAACAGGCGAAATGGTTACAAGCTCGCACAAGGTAACCGTCAAAGCCGACATTATGCACGATAAAATCGACCTTGATAATATAGAGGGCGTTGTGCTCCCCGGCGGAATGCCCGGAACGCTGAATCTTGAAAAAGCCGACTGCGTAATAAATACAGTTAAATACTGCTACGATAACGATAAAATCGTTGCAGCAATCTGCGCCGCACCGTCAATTCTCGGTCATCTGGGAATGTTGAAGGGAAGAAAGGCAACCTGCTTCCCCGAGTATGAATCAGAGCTTGAGGGTGCTGATTACACAGCCGCTCACACCGAAACGGACGGCAAGGTTATCACTGCAAAGGGCGCAGGCTGTTCAGTGGAATTCGGTCACGCAATTGTTACCGCTGTTTTGTCAAAGGAAACAGCCGACAGCGTAATTGAGGCTATGCAATGCCTTTAAGCAAGAATATCAGACAGCGCAAAAATGAGCTTCGCACCGTCTACAAGCGACTGCGTACAAATTGCCCGAAAGACGTAAAAAGGGAGCTTGACAGAAAGCTCACAGAGAAATTTTTGTCACTTGACGAATATAAAAAATGCAGAACGCTTTTTGCGTTTGTTTCGACGCCGATTGAGGTGGACACTTCAAAAATAATTGAAACGGCTCTTAAAGACGGCAAACGTCTTGCCGTTCCTAAATGCATTGACAAAACCGGACTAATGGATTTTTACTATATAAATTCCACCGACTGCCTTAAAAAAGGAGCGTTTTCGATTATGGAGCCTGACGAAGAAATCTGTGAAAAGGTTACTGATTTTTC
>CAZNUF010000035.1:3133-8031 GCA_964576125.1 uncultured Ruminococcus sp.
CGTTTTCGATTATGGAGCCTGACGAAGAAATCTGTGAAAAGGTTACTGATTTTTCAGACGGTTTGTGCCTTGTGCCCGGACTTTGCTTTGACTATCAGGGCTACAGACTCGGGTTTGGCAAGGGCTATTACGACAGATTTCTTGAAAAATTCGGCGGAATCAGCGTTGGAGTCTGCTACTCACGCTGTATAGAAAAAGAACTTCCGAAAGGCATTTTTGATAAAAACGCCGATATTCTTGTTACCGATAAATTTATAAACTATATTTCACAGTGCATCAGATAATGCATCAAAAAGGAATGATACATATGAGCCTTGACAATAATAATTTTACACAGGATAATCTTGAACAGCAAAGGCGCCGTAAGGCTGAAAGCTTTCACCTTAATATCCGTGACAACTACGATGATGACGGTGGAAACGGCTACAATGAGTCCGACGAGCTTAATTCATACAGCGGTCAGGACGTAAAGGACGAGATTGCCCGACAGTCCAAAAATGCGCTCAAAAAGAAAAAGAGAGCCAAGAAGAAAGAGCTTAAAGCCAAGAACAAGCATAACCGCAGATATTTTAGATGGTTCTGGATTATTTCGGTTGTAATAGTCGGTGCAATGCTTTCAGTGTTTTTAATAACGGGAATGAACGATTTGCTTGCAATTAACCGCACCGATTCCTCAAAGGTCAAAATTGAAATTCCCGAAAATCCGTCGCTTGACGATGTAGCAGACACGCTTGCTAAAAACGGAATTATAGGCGAACCGTCATATTTTAAAATGTTTGCAACAGTGACAAAATCGGCTGATAATTTTACTCAGGGGTCATATGAAATAAGCAAGAATATGGACTATGAGGCTATAATAAATTATCTTTTAAGCTCAAACAACAGAACAGATACAGTAAAGGTAATGATTGCCGAAGGTCAGAATGTGCTTGAAATTGCAAACACTCTAAAGGAAAACGGAGTTTTAAGCAACACAGATAAGTTTCTTGAGTTGTGTGCTTCCGATAAATTCGACAATGATTTCAGCTTCCTGAAAGCAATTAAAAACGGTAAAGACCGTTACTATAAGCTTGAGGGCTATCTCTATCCAGATACCTACGAGTTCTATAAGAATGAGGACGCCGAAAGCACTATCTATAAGTTCCTCAACAACTACGAAATGAAGCTCAACGAAAAGCAGGATGTAAGCGGTTACGACAAGCTTATGACCGTCAACAAGCTTATTGAAGAAAGCGGAAGTGAATATTCGCTTGATCAGATTATGACTATAGCTTCGATTATTCAGGCTGAGGCGGCTGATGTTGACGATATGTACAACGTATCTTCAATCCTGCACAACAGACTGTCCGCTGACGCTGATATGGGTGTATCAAACCTCGGACTTGACTCAACAAAGTTCTATCCCTACAGAAGTGCTCTCAATGTTCCGAAAAACGAGGGTAATAATTACACCAGCAAGTACGATACCTATAATAAATCGGGACTTCCCTCAGGACCTATCTGCAACCCCGGAATGGACGCAATCCTTGCGGCAATACATCCAAACGATACAGGCTATTACTACTTCTGCCACGATAAGGACGGAAACGCATACTACGCTTCCACAATCTATGAGCACGAAGCGAATCTGGAGTATATACAATGATAAAGAAACCTGAAATTTTGTCGCCGGCAGGCGATCCGGAGTGCCTTGATTCGGCGCTTAAATTCGGCGCAGACGCAGTTTTCCTTGCAGGAAAAATGTTCGGAATGAGGTCAGCTCCGCAGAATTTTGACAATACACAGCTAAAGCTTGCGTGTGAAAAGGCTCACGCACTGGGCAAAAAGGTTCACGTAACCTGTAACGTCCTGCCACGCAATAAAGAGCTTGAATTTTTACCCGACTTTTTATCTTATGCGCAGGAATGCGGAGTTGACGCTCTTATAATTGCCGACCTCGGTGTTTTTGAGGCGGCAAAGCGTTACGCTCCTAAGGTTGCACGTCACATTTCAACGCAGGCAGGCGTTACAAACTACGCAACAGCAAATACGCTGTACAATATGGGTGCGTCAAGAGTAGTGCTTGCAAGGGAAATTCCGCTTGACGAAATTGCAGAAATGCGTGCAAAAATTTCTCCGGAGCTTGAAATTGAGTGCTTTGTTCACGGTGCAATGTGCGTTTCATTTTCGGGCAGATGTCTGATTTCGAGCTATATGACAGGCAGGGATGCAAACCACGGTGATTGTGCACAGCCATGCCGCTGGAAATACCACCTCTTTGAAGAAAACAGAGAGGGTCAGTATTTCCCGGTTGAAGAAACCTCTGACGGTACTTATCTTTACAATTCAAGGGATTTGTGTATGATAGAGCATATTCCCGAGCTTGTAAAGGCAGGCGTTTCAAGCTTTAAGATTGAGGGCAGAGCAAAGTCGGCATATTACACAGCCGTAACGACAAACGCTTACCGCCACGCTGTAGACGATTATTTTGAAAATATGAGTGATGATTATAAGCTCAAGCCTTGGATTAAGGAAGAGCTTGAAAAAATCAGCCACAGGGAATACAACACGGGCTTTTACTTCAATCACGAGCCGGGGCAGGTTACGGGCAACGGAGGTTATATACGTCACTATGACGCTGTTGCGGTGTGTGAAAAGTTGATTGACGATACAACCTCGCTCATTTCACAGCGCAACAAATTCCTTGTAGGCGATACGCTTGACGTTCTTCCTCCGAGCGGAATACCGTTTAATATCAAATGTATTTCGCTGAAAAACGAGGACGGAGAATTTGTTGACAGTGCTCCGCACCCGACTCAAAAACTCTTTATGCAGTCCGATAAAGCCGTTCCCACAGGCTCAGTAATCAGGAAACGCAAGGATTAATATTTTTAAAAAAACTGTTGACAAGTAAATAAAACGGTCATATAATTTAGAAGATAATTATTATTCGGCAATGACGGGATGAGTCGTATTGAATCCTTACAGAGAGAAGCTGTCCGGTGCAAAGCTTCAGGTGAAAATCCGACAGGCTGCCCCCGAGCTTCGTGTGATTAAGCACGACGTATGCCTGCGTTAAAGGCTTGTAATCCGATGATTACTCAAAGCGGACGTTTACGTCAATTTGGGTGGTACCGCAGGAAATTCCTGTCCCATATTTTCATATGGGGCAGTTTTTATTTTATACAAATTTTTCAGTAAACTGTTGCGAGCGACACCTTGTCGCTCAAAATAAAAAGGAGAGTATATTATGCAATGGACAGGACTTAACGAATTAAGAGAAAAATTCCTTTCATTTTTTGAATCAAAGGGTTGCTTAAGACTTCCCAGCTTTTCTCTTGTTCCGAAGGACGACAACAGCCTTCTGCTCATAAACAGCGGTATGGCTCCGATGAAAAAGTATTTTACAGGTGAAATCACACCTCCCCGCAAGCGTGTAACAACATGTCAGAAGTGTATCCGCACACCCGACATCGAGCGTGTAGGAATCACCGCACGTCACGGTACATTCTTTGAAATGCTCGGCAACTTCTCGTTCGGCGACTACTTCAAGCGTGAAGCAACGGCATGGGCGTGGGAATTTTTCACAGAGGTTCTCGAAATGCCCGTTGACAAGCTCTATGTTTCAATCTATCAGGACGACGACGAGGCTTATAAAATCTGGACAGAGGAAGTTGGCGTTGACCCGTCACATATGGTCAGACTTGGCAAAGAGGACAACTTCTGGGAACACGGTTCAGGTCCCTGCGGCCCCTGCTCGGAAATCTACTTCGACAGAGGCGAGGATAAGGGCTGCGGCAGTCCCGATTGCGGCGTAGGCTGTGAATGCGACAGATTCGTTGAGGTATGGAATCTTGTTTTCACACAGTTTGAAAACGACGGCAACGGCAACTACACTCCGCTTGACCATCCCAACATCGACACAGGCATGGGACTTGAACGTCTTGCCTGCGTAATGCAGGGCGTTGACAACCTTTTCCTTGTTGACACAATTCAGAATATTATGAAGCACATTTCGCGGATTACGGGCGTTGAGTACGGCGAAGACGAAAAGAGCGATATTTCACTTCGTGTAATCACAGACCATATCCGCAGTACAACATTTATGATAGGCGACGGTGTTATGCCCTCAAACGAAGGCAAGGGTTATGTGCTCCGCAGACTCTTAAGACGTGCCGCACGTCACGGCAGACTTCTCGGCTATAATGAGCCTTTCCTCTATAAGATTTGCGATACCGTAATCAAGGAAAACCTCACAGCTTATCCCGAATTAAAGGAAAAAGAGGAGTTCATTACAAAGGTTATCAAGGTTGAAGAGGAGAGCTTTGCAAAGACAATTGATCAGGGTTTGAGATTGCTCAATGCAATTATGGATAATAATGCAGTTAAAATCCTGAGCGGTGAGGACGCATTCAAGCTCAACGATACCTACGGTTTCCCGATTGATTTGACAAGAGAAATCCTCTCTGAAAAAGGAATCAAGGTTGACGTTGACCGTTTTCAGGAGCTTTTGAAGGAGCAGAAAAAGCGTTCACGTGACGCTCGCAAAAACGCAGGTGCAGACGCT
Organism: uncultured Ruminococcus sp.; assembly: GCA_964576125.1. Taxonomy (GTDB): domain Bacteria; phylum Bacillota; class Clostridia; order Oscillospirales; family Acutalibacteraceae; genus Ruminococcoides. Next base: position 7,680 of record CAZNUF010000035.1, read on the forward strand.
TGGATTTCCGAAGCAACCGACCTTTCCGATGTTGCAAAAACCGACTTTGTCGGATACAGCGAGCTTTCCTGTGACTCAACAGTGCTTGCAATCGTTCGTGACGGTGAGAGAGTGGACAGCGTAAACGAGGGCGAAAGCGCAGTAATTGTTCTCGACAAAACTCCGTTCTATGCGGAAAGCGGCGGACAGGTAGGCGATACGGGTGTTCTCGAGAGCGGAAACTTCACAGCAGACGTTGACGATACAACAAAAGACCCGTCAGGAAATATCTACCTCCACGCTTGCACAGTAACGTGTGGCAGTGTTTCAGTCGGCTCAAAGGTAAGCTCGACTGTTGACAGCGAACGCCGTG
>CAZNUF010000036.1:0-8029 GCA_964576125.1 uncultured Ruminococcus sp.
TAAACTATAATTTAATGCGGAATTCGGAATTAGGAATGAGGAATTAATGGTCGCTTCGCTCCGAATTTGTAATGTTGCGTGTTGTAAGGAAAAGTTTGTTTGCTGATTTTTTGTTGATATATCGGTAACGTTTAGGGCGACCACACAGGGTCGCCCCTACGGTATAAATGAAACGACTGATATTACACTGTAGGGGCAGCCCTGTGTGGCTGCCCGATAGATAAAAACACAACGTTTCCTTTATATCCGTAGGGGACGGCATCCTTGACGTCCCGAAACGTCACCTACATAACAACTTAAAATTCGGGCTGCAATTTTCTCCAAACAAACCGACTTTTCCGCTCGATTTGCCCGCCGAGGCACTCGGCTAAATTATAGTTTAACTTACTGAAATGGATTTTATATACAATAAAATATCACAACAATATTGCATGCTTTTTCCTTGATTTTTATAATGTTTTGGAGAAAACATGTTTTTTTGTTTATTATGTCTAAATATGGGTGTTAATTTTTGGAAGGTACTCGAAATACATAATTCTACAAAAGAAATATATATTCTTGCCGTTATTTTATAATATATATTGTACAATTATATGTCATTAGGAGGAAAATCTATGGCAAAATTTAAAAAAATACTTGCTTTGATTTTGGCAGTTTGTGTTGTATGCACTGTCGCAGTTATGTCAACAAGTGCAGCTACAGTTGACAACGACAGCAACACTTCTGCATCAAGCAGCATCAAGGTGCATTATTACTGCGAGGACGGCGCACCTACAATTTATTATTGGAACAGCCTTCCGCAGAATATTTCAACCGACTATCCGGGTAAAGCTATGACCAAAGAGGGCAACAATTACTACGGATATACTTTCAACAATGTAACAAAAATCAATATGCTTTTTGTTACAAACGGCGAACAGTCCAAGGAGCTGACAAGAAACACAGGTGAGTGGTGGTACAGAAACGGCAGATGGTATGACCGCGAACCCGGTCAGACTGACGACTGGACAAGAACAGACCTTCGTGAGGATACAATTTACTTTGTAATCACAACTCGTTTCTATGACGGCGATACAGGCAACAATGTTCATTGCTGGGACGACAAAACGGCTAACAACCCCGATTCCGACCCCGCATGGCGTGGCGACTTCCAGGGACTTATCGACAAGCTCGACTACATCAAGGCTCTCGGCTTCTCGGCAATCTGGATTACTCCCGTTGTAACAAACGCTTCGGGCTATGACTACCACGGCTATCACGCAATGGACTTCTCAACAGTAGACGCCCGCTACGAGAGTGAAGGCGCTACATATCAGGATCTTATCTACGCTGCACACGATAAGGGTATGAAGATTGTTCAGGACATTGTTATTAACCACTCGGGCAACTTCGGCGAGGCTACTCTTGCTCCTATGTTTAAAAAGGAGTACAGCTCAATTCAGGATCTTGCTTCAATTGATTGTATGAAGATTATTCCTGATTCTGACCTTGCAAAGACCTTCCCGAATTATGACTCTCTTGAACCCGGCTATCAGTATCAGGCAAGACTTAACATCATGAAGGACACCAAGGAAATGTCTTCGTCTGCACATGATACACAGAATTACTATCATCACTACAAGGATTTAAGCTGGGAAAGCCCGACAGTTCAGACAGGTCAGATTGCAGGCGACTGCGTTGACATCAACACAGAGAATCCCAAGGTTGCTGAGTATCTTAACAGCGTATACAACGACTACATTGGTATGGGCGTTGACGCTTTCAGAATGGATACCGAAAAGCACGTTTCCAGACTTACACTTAACCAGTTCTACTTCCCCTCATGGAAGCAGGCAGGCGGTGACAACTTCTATGTATTCGGTGAGGTTTGTACACGTGTAAGCGAGTTTTGGAACAAGGGTAATGCTTCAATTTCAGCACCGTTCTATACATGGATTGAAACAGGCAGCCTTAAATTAGGCGACGACCCGATTGGAAATGTTGACATCACTGTTCAGCACTATAACGCTAACAACAATACAAACCAGCAGCCTACTTCGGATAACGTATATCTCAAGGGTATTACATATCACACACCGGACTACAGCAAGTCAAACGGCACAGGCGTTATTGACTTCCCGATGCACTGGAATTTCGGCAGTGCAGGAAATGCTTACCGCCGTGCTCTTGAAGAGGATCCGTACTACAACGATTCAACATGGAACGTAACTTATGTTGACTCACACGACTACGGCCCGGATATGGACTGCCGTTACACAGGCTCAACACAGGCTTGGGCAGAAAACCTCGACTTGCTCTTTGCTTTCCGTGGTATTCCTTGTCTTTACTACGGCAGTGAGCTTCAGTTCCAGGCAGGCGTTCCGATGGACGTAGGTCCTAACGCACCGCTTTCAACAACAGGCCGTGCTTACTTCGGTGACAAAATCGAGGGTAACGTAACTGCTACTGACTTTGGTACATATGAGAATGCAACAGGTGCAGTTGCAGACACACTCAACGCACCGCTTGCTGTACATCTCCAGCAGCTCAACCAAATCAGAAGAGCTGTTCCTGCACTTCAGAAGGGTCAGTACACAACAGACAGCAACTACGTTTCAACCGACAAAATGGCGTTTATCCGCCGTTACACAAATGCAGCCGAAGGCGTGGACAGCCTTGCTTGCGTTGCAATCTCGGGCGGCGCAACATTCAAGAACATTCCCAACGGCAAGTACATCGACGCCGTAACAGGTGACGTTCAGAATGTTACAAACGGTACGCTCACAGTTCCGTCAATCGGTACTGCAAATATGAGAGTATATGTATGCTGTGCAACAGGATTTACCGGAATCGACGGTCAGATCGGCACAAACGGCACATACCTCAAGTAATTTAAAATTCTGATTTCATTCAAGGTCGGACATCGCAAAACGGTGTCCGACCTTTTTGGTTAATGTTGAGAGTGAATAATTGTGTTGACAACGCTTTTATTTTGGACTAAAATAATATGTATGGGCTGTGCTCAAATAATAAAAATTAAGAGGTGAAAACTTAATGGACGCAGATGGTAATAAAGGCGCTGTACCCGGGCGAAGTAGAAATAAAATGTGCGCTTTTGCGTTCATTTTGTTTTCGTAATTTTTTGCGCCGTTTTTAAGGTGCAGTCTGCCCAAGGAACACACGTCTTTACTCCATGAGTTAAAAAGGAGGAAAGATGATGGAACAGGTTAACGTAACTCTTACGGAAACCATCAGGGTGTTGCTTGAAGAGAGAAAGTTCAATACCCTGCGTGACATCCTGACTACGATGAAACCGTACGATATTGCTGCGATTTTTGAGGAGTTACAGGATGAAAAAACGCCTATTCTTTTTCGCATTCTGCCAAAAGAGCTTGCCGCCGAAACCTTTGTTGAAATGGACGACGAAACACAGGAGTTTCTTATTCACGGGTTGAGCGACAGCGAGCTTAAAGAGGTTGTTGACGAGCTGTTTGTCGATGACGCAGTTGACCTTATCGAGGAAATGCCTGCCAATGTTGTAAAGCGTATTCTGCGACAGGCTGACAAGGATATGAGAAAGCAGATTAACGAGCTTCTGAAATATCCCGAGGACAGCGCAGGCTCGATTATGACGACGGAGTTTATTGTTCTCCGCCCCGATATGACCGCTGAAATGGCAATCAAGAGAATCAGAAGAACCGGTGTTGACAAAGAAACAATTTACACCTGCTATGTTACCGATAACAACAACAAGCTTATCGGTATTTCAACCGTCAAGGATTTGCTGTTGGCTGACGACGACGACCTTGTAAAGGACTTGATGGAGGAAAACGTCATTTCGGTTAACACGCTTGACGACCAGGAGCAGGTTGCGCAGATGTTTTCAAACTACAATTTCCTTGCTCTGCCCGTTGTTGATAACGAAAACAGGCTTGTCGGTATTGTAACAATCGACGACGCTATCGACGTTATTCAGGAAGAGGCTACCGAGGATATTGAAAAGATGGCGGCGGTTTTGCCTTCGGACAAGCCATATATGAGAACGAGCGTATGGGGAATTTACCGCAAGCGTATCCCATGGCTGCTTGTGCTTATGCTTTCGGCTACGTTTACAAGTGCGATTATTTCCTCGTTCGAGGGCGCTCTTGCAAGCGTAATTGTGCTTTCGTCGTTTATCCCGATGATTACCGGCTCGGGCGGTAACGCAGGCTCGCAGGCGTCGGTGTCGGTTATCCGTGCGCTTTCGCTCGGTGAAATTGAGTTCAAAAGTATGTTCAAGGTTTTGTGGAAGGAGTTGAGGGTTTCAATCCTCTGCGGCGCAACGCTTGCGGCGGCAAATTTCATAAAGCTGATGATTTTTGATTTAAACGGCAACCCGAATGCTTTTGTGATTGCGCTTGTCGTGTCGCTCACGCTTTTGGGAACGATTATGATGTCAAAGCTTGTAGGCTCAAGCCTGCCCTTGCTGGCAAGCAAAATCGGCTTTGACCCTGCGGTAATGGCAAATCCGCTGATTTCAACAGTCTGCGACTCACTTTCGCTGTTGATTTACTTCGGAATCGCTACATCTATTTTGAACATTTAATAAGTAAATAAGGTTGGGTTACCGTCGATACGGCTACCCGACCTTTTGTGTATTTTGCGATTATAATTGACAAATAATGCATACCTGATATAATAATATTCGTAGTAACGGAATAGCGGCGGTTTTTCTGCACCCCAAATAAGGGGGTGATATGTATGACGGAAACGGTGTTACTGATTATTTTGTTGGTAGTTATCCTTGAAGTTATAAAATACATAAAAAAATAACCGCCCTGTACTGCAATACAAGGCGGTTGTAAAAATATAACCAACTATAAGCAGAACAGCCAAAACTGTTCCGTTACTATATTTATAATACACCAACATTATAATAATGTCAATACAAAACTGAAATAAAACAGGACGTACGGGAGATTTTCCCATACGTCCTGATTTTGTCTGCCTGATTTTTACTATGTTCGGGTTACTGCGTTTGTGACGTTGCGGTTTTATATTCGTTTGCACTGTAGCATTTCTTGCAGAGCAATAAGCTTTTTTCTGCTTTTTGCCCAATTTTCCGAACAAAATCGCCTTTGCGGAGTAGCTCACCGCATAGATTACAAAAATAAAAACACATAAATTCAGCATAATACCTTCCTCCGTTTTCTGTTTTCATATACCTTACAATATATATTATAGAAAACAGTGTGTGTCATAAAACGGACAATGGTAACTTCCGAATATTCAAAACTATGTCTTGTCGGCGGCTTTTGGATATGATATAATATATTTATTTAGATAGCTAAACTATAATTTGCGGCGTATTATAGCGATGTTGATGTAGGGGCGGATTTGCATATCCGCCCAAGTAAACCAAACGTTTCTGCAACACGGGCGGATATGCAAATCCGCCCCTACGATGTTGGCATACAATATTCTTAATGTAATTCCAACGCTAAATTATCGTTTAGCTCACCAAATAAGATAGCATTATATAACAGAAAAAGGTGATTTACATTGTCTTTTCCGCAGGATAAAATCAGAAATTTCAGTATTATTGCTCACATAGACCACGGCAAAAGTACGCTTGCCGACAGAATATTGGAGCAGACTAACTCCGTTTCGGCTCGTGATATGGAATCACAGCTCCTTGACGATATGGAGCTTGAGCGTGAGAGGGGAATTACAATCAAGGCTCGTGCCGTCAGCGTAATCTACAAGGCTGACGACGGCGAGGACTACCTCTTTAACCTTATCGACACCCCCGGTCACGTTGACTTCAACTACGAGGTTTCTCGTTCGCTTGCCGCCTGCGAGGGTGCAATTCTCGTTGTTGACGCATCACAGGGAATTGAGGCGCAGACGCTTGCAAACACATATCTTGCCGTTGACAGCGGATTGGAGATTGTCCCCGTTGTCAACAAGATTGACTTGCCCAGCGCAGACCCCGACAGGGTTATTCAGGAGATTGAGGACGTTATCGGAATCCCTGCCGAGGACGCACCGAAAATTTCGGCAAAGGCGGGAATCAACATTCACGCCGTTCTCGAAAAGGTTGTTTCGGACATTCCTGCTCCGACAGGCGATATAAACGCACCGCTTCGTGCACTTATTTTTGACAGCTACTACGACAGCTACAAGGGCGTTATCATATATGTAAGGCTCAAAGAGGGACAGATTCACCCGGGTGATGAGTTCAAGCTGATGGCTACGGGCAGTAAATTCAATGTTGTTGAATGCGGACTTATGCACGCAACGCAGATGGAAAAGACCGACGGACTTTACGCAGGTGAGGTTGGCTATATAGCAGGCTCAATCAAAACGCTTGCAGACGCAAAGGTGGGCGACACGGTAACGCTGACGTCAAATCCTGCCGAGGAGCCTTTGCCCGGCTACCGTGAGGCTCAGCCGATGGTTTTCTGCGGTATTTATCCGGTTGACGGCGCAAAGTACGGCGACTTAAAGGACGCTCTTGAAAAGCTACAGCTTAATGATGCGGCGCTCTCGTTCGAGCCTGAAACCTCGGTTGCGCTCGGCTTTGGTTTCCGTTGCGGATTCCTCGGACTTCTTCATATGGAGATTATTCAGGAACGTCTTGAGCGTGAGTATCAGCTCGATTTGATTACCACCGCACCGAGCGTTATTTACAGAATCACACGCACAGACGGCACGGTTGAGATGATTGACAACCCCACAAACTACCCCGACCCCTCGCTTATTCAGACGGCTGAGGAGCCTGTTGCAGACGCACATATCTACACGCCGAAGGAGTATGTCGGCAACATTATGGAGCTTTGTCAGGACAGGCGTGGAACATTTGTTGATATGCAGTACATTGACGCCGACAGGGTGGATTTGCACTACATTCTTCCGCTTGCCGAGATTATCTATGACTTTTTTGACACGCTGAAATCACGCACAAGGGGATACGCATCGTTTGACTACGAGATGAAGGAGTATGTTCCGAGCGAGCTTGTAAAGCTTGACATTATGCTCAACGGCGAGGTTGTGGACGCACTTTCGTTCATCATTCACAAGGACAAGGCTTACGGAAGAGCGAGAAAAATGGCTGAAAAGCTCAAGGAGAAAATCCCCAGACAGCTGTTTGAAGTGCCGATTCAGGCTTGCATAGGCGGCAAAATCATAGCGAGAGAAACCGTTAAGGCTATGCGCAAGGACGTGCTTGCAAAGTGCTACGGCGGCGACATCACCCGAAAGAAGAAGCTGCTTGAAAAGCAGAAGGAAGGCAAAAAGCGTATGCGCCAGCTCGGCTCGGTAGAGGTTCCGCAGGAGGCGTTTATGGCTGTTTTGAAATTAGATACGGACTGATTTTATCAGGAGGAATTTTAACTTTATACATTTAGGGCTTGTTTAGTAAATAGCGGAATGCACCAAAAGATTTGATTTTGTGCGTTTCGTCATTTATTAAGCAAGCCCTAATATCTTTTTGTAAAATTATGAATTTATACAGATTTTTTTGGAAAATCTTCTTTTATCGTGCTTTATAATACAATCACGGATTAAAAAAGCAAATACATAAGTTTTTAATTTTTACTTAAGGAGAGATAATAATGTTAACAGAAAAATTAACAGCTAAAAAAGGAAAGTTATATTTATCGGGAATTCTTGCATTGTTGATGATGTTTGTTTTCAGCATCACGGCAGTTTCCGCAAAGGAGAGAGAGCCTATTCCGGGTGATGTTGACTTAGATTCGGAAGTTACAATTGCTGATGCTACGCTGATTCAAAAGTATTTAGCAAGGATTTGTGACCTGTCTGATGCTCAGTTGGAAAATGCAGATACAGACAACGACGGACATATCAGTATTATTGATGCCACTCGCATACAGGAGTATCTGGCATACGAGAAAGATTTTGACCGGAAAGAACCGGAAGAAACTACTGCTGTAACACAGCCTACAACAGAAATTACTGCTCATCGTGTATACCCTACGGAGCCTAAAGAAACCGAACCGTTTGAAAACCTTACATACAGTGAAAAATATGCAAAGGAAGTCCTTGATTT
>CAZNUF010000037.1:0-8025 GCA_964576125.1 uncultured Ruminococcus sp.
CACGCTGGATTTCACAGCGAAGCCGTCACAAGACGGGAATAGAAATTCACCCCGGCGCAACAATCGGCAAGGGCCTTTTTATCGACCACGGAATGGGCGTTGTTATCGGCGAAACTACGGTTATCGGCGACAACTGCACTATCTATCAGAACGTAACCCTCGGCGGTACGGGTAAGGATACAGGCAAGCGTCACCCGACTCTCGGCAACAATGTGCTTGTCGGCTCGGGCGCAAAGGTGCTCGGACCGTTTACCGTTGGAGATAACGCACGAATTGCCGCAGGCGCTGTTGTGTTAAGCGAAGTTCCTGCAAACGCAACCGCCGTAGGCGTTCCTGCAAGGGTGGTTAAAGTAAACGGAATCAGGAGCGAAACGCTCGACCAGATTCACGTTTCCGACCCCGTTGCGCTTGCGCTTTGCAATCTTGAACACAAAATTAATCAGCTCAACGAGCAGATAGAAGAATTAAAAAAAGTTAACAGCAAGGAGTAATCAATATGATTTTGTATAACTCTCTCGGACAGACTAAACAGGAATTTGTTCCTCATACCCCCGGCAAGGTCAATATGTACACCTGCGGACCTACCGTTTACCACTATGCGCACATCGGCAACCTCCGCACCTATATTATGGAGGACGTACTCGAAAAGTATCTGCGTTTTTCGGGATATGACGTTAATCGTGTAATGAATATCACAGACGTTGGTCACCTTTCGAGCGACGCAGACACCGGCGAGGACAAAATGCTTGCAGGCGCAAAGCGTGAGCACAAAACAGTTCTTGAAATTGCAAAGTTCTACACTGATGCATTTTTCGCTGACTGCGAAAAGCTCAACATCAAACGTCCCGACGTTGTAGAGCCTGCAACAAACTGCATTGACAGCTTTATCAATATGATTTCTGTTCTGCTCGAGAAGGGTTATGCCTATATCGCAGGCGGAAACGTCTATTTTGATACTTCAAAGCTTGATTCCTACTACGTTTTCGGAAATATGAACGAAGAAGATTTAGCAGTCGGCGTTCGTGACAGCGTTGAGGAGGACGAAAACAAGCGCAACAAGGCTGACTTCGTGCTCTGGTTTACAAAGTCAAAGTTTGAGTCGCAGGAGCTTAAATGGGAAAGCCCCTGGGGACTCGGCTATCCCGGCTGGCACATTGAGTGCTCGTGCATAAGCTACAAGCATAACGGCGAGTACCTCGACATTCACTGCGGCGGAATCGACAACGCATTCCCTCACCACACAAACGAAATTGCACAGAGCGAAGCGTTCCTCGGTCATAAGTGGTGCAAATACTGGTTCCACGTTCTCCACCTTAATGACGCAAGGGGCAAGATGAGCAAGTCAAAGGGTGACTTCCTCACCGTTTCACTGCTCGAAAGCAAGGGTTACAATCCGCTTATTTACAGAATGTTTTGCCTGCAAAGCCACTACCGCAAGCCGCTTACGTTCTCGTATGACAGCCTTGACAATACCGCAAAGGCGTACGACAAGCTTGTCAAGAGAATATCGTCACTCGACAGAAACGGCGAGGTTGACAATGCAAAGGCGGAGGAGCTTATAGCTTCCTTCAAAGAGGCTCTCGACAATGATTTGAACACTTCTTTAGGACTTACCTGCGTTTACGACGCCTTAAAAGCAGATGCAAACGACGCTACAAAGCTTTATGTAATCTCGGAGTTTGACAAGGTGCTTTCGCTCGGACTTATCGGCGCAGAGGAAGAAAAATCAGCCGACAGCGAAGCAAATGCAGAAATTGAGGCTTTGATTGCACAGAGAACAAAGGCTCGTGCCGAAAAGGACTGGGCAACAGCCGATGCAATCAGAGATAAGCTAAAAGAAATGAAGGTTGTCGTTGAGGATACAAAAGACGGCATAAAATGGCATTTTGAATAACTTAAAATAACTGTAGGGGCGGCTTTGCGTGGTCGCCCTTGACAGGAAACGGTTCCGAAATTTATTCGGATAATTGAGAATTCGGTGAGAATCCGAAACAACAGTCATTACTGTATTTGATATTGATACTAATATCATAAGTCAGATCGCATCCCGTTTCCTTGGTTTTGCAATCTCGGACAAAGGAGAAAAGCAGCCGACTTTAATCTTGCATTTGTGTTATACACTTTGCCGGATCATTTTGGTGTGCTTTCCTTTAGAGGAAGGCACTTTTTTGTGTCTTTCAATAGATATAGGAAAGGTGATTATAATGAAAGAAAGAATCAAAAAACTAACCTCACTTTTGCTTACGGCAATTATGGTGTCATCACTCTTTACAGTGTCGCTCACAGCTAATGCGGCAGATACCGACAGGGTGAGAGTAACTGTAAAAAATGAAGTATATTCAACTTCTGACGGCGCAGTCTGGGACGGCACTCTGCTTGACGAGTGGATAAGTATTGACGACTCTTCAACAATGATGAGCGTTCTCATTTCCGCTCTTGAGGGCAAGGGCTATACACAGACAGGCGCAGAGAATAACTACGTTACAGAAATCAACGGACTCAAAGCAGGCGATGCCGGAAATATGAGCGGCTGGTTGGGAACAATCAACGATTGGTTTGCCGATGAGGGCTACGATGCTTTCAGCGTTGCAAACGGTACTCTTGAAAGCGGCGACGAATTGTGCTTTGTTTACTCTAATGCATGGGGCGCAGATGTCGGAAGCCTTTGGGACAGCAACGATACTTCACTTTGTTCTCTTTCGGTTGACTTCGGTACTCTTTCACCCGAGTTTTCTTCTTCGACAAATGAATACACTCTCACAATTGACAGTGAAACAGGCGTGGTTGTCACCCCGAAAGCAGTCAACAAAAACTATCAGGTGAGAACATACAAAAACGAGTACACACCGAATATAAAAGGCTCGGAATACAAGCGTTCATCAGCTATTGACGTAAAGAACGGCGACACAATTTACGTTGCAGTCGGCGACCCGGCATGGCGTTCAATGAATGTAAGCAACAGCGCAAATATTTACACAATCAATGTTAAGGTAAACAAGGCGGCAGAAAAGCTCAACAGCACAGCTGATTACTTACTTTCACTCGGAGTTCCCGGTGTTGGCTCTGTCGGCGGCGAATGGCGTGTTCTCGGTCTTGCAAGAGCAGGAAAAATCACAAGTGAGCTTTCAGACGGCTATTATTCAAGCCTTGTAAGCTATCTTGAAGAAAACGGAAGCGCAAAGCTTGACTCGAGAAAGTCAACCGAAAATTCAAGGGTAATTCTTGCACTCTCTGCAATTGGTAAGGATGCAACAGATGTTGCAGGCTACAATCTCCTTGAACCGCTTGCAGACTTCGATTTTGTAACATGGCAGGGACTCAACGGACCTGTATTTGCACTGATAGCACTTGATACATACAATTACGAAATTCCGACAGCAAGTGAGGGTGTAACTCAGACAACACGTGAGAAGCTTATTAATTACATTCTTGAAAGTCAGCTTGAAAACGGCGGTTGGACATTCTTCGGAAGTGCCGCAGACCCCGATATGACAGGTATGGCTATTCAGGCACTTGCTCCGTATTACACCAAAAATGCAGATGTAAAAACTGCCGTTGACAAGGCTCTTGATGTTTTATCGGCTTCACAGCAGGAAAACGGCGGCTTTGCTTCATGGGGCAGTGTAAATGTTGAAAGCTGTGCTCAGGTGCTCACTGCTCTTGCAAGCCTTGGCATCAATGCCGATACAGACAAGCGTTTTATCAAAAACGGCAACACACTTGTTGACGCAATTATGGAATTTTCTGTTGAAAACGGTTTCGCTCACATCAAAGACGGCGGATATAACCAAATGGCAACCGAGCAGGCATATTATGCGCTCGTGTCCTACAACAGAGTCAGGAACGGCAAAACCTCCCTCTATGATATGTCCGACGTTAAAAGCCTTATTTATGACGTAAACGGTGACGGCGTTCTGAACATTGTTGATTGTACGCTCATTCAGAAGTATGCCGTAAGCCTTGCAGAGCTGACAGACGAACAGCTTAAAAAAGCTGACTGCAATAAGGACGGCACAGTAAATGTCATCGACGCAACAACACTTCAGAAAATAATTGTTGAATAATTTATATTCAGGACTTTTTATGATTGAATTATTAAAAAAACACAAATATAAAATTATAGCCGCAGTATGCGCTCTGGCGGTTTTAACGGGTGCGTTTTTTGCCGGCGGTAACCTTGGCGACAACGCTCCTGCGGTTGTAAAATCATCAACTGCCGATATTGCGGTGACAGCCGAAAAAACAACTGCTTTGCAGAGTACAGCCGAAAGCACTGCGCCGACCGAAAAACACGCAAAAGCAACCGAGAAAAGCAAGTCGGAGCAGTCAACGACTGTTCCGACAAGTACCTCACAGGCAAAAAGCGAGCAGTCGGCTGTATCAAATCAGACAAACAAATCTTCGAGCCAATCTTCAAAGCCGAGTACTCAAGGCGGTCAATCCTCAACAGTCAAAAAACAGGATAAGTCCGAGGGCAAGCCACAGCCTGTTGAGCCGCAGGAGCAGGAAATTGTTGACAACACGGTAAAATGCATTTTTTCAATTTCCTGCGCAACGGTGCTTGACAATATGGATAAGCTCCACAAGTCAAAAAAGGATATTATACCCGATGACGGCTGGATTTTAAAGCCTGTTACCGTCACATTCAACGAGGGTGAATCTGTGTTTGACGTGCTCAAACAGGTGTGCAAGGACAATAAAATTCAGCTTGAATTTTCCTTTACGCCGATTTACAATTCATCCTACATTGAGGGGATTAACAACCTATACGAATTTGACTGCGGAAGCCTTTCGGGCTGGATGTATGAAGTAAACGAATGGTTCCCGAATTACGGCTGTTCGAGATATGAGGTCAAAAACGGCGACGTTATCGAGTGGCATTATACCTGCAACCTCGGTGAGGACGTCGGAGGACATTATTCAGTAGGTGAGTAAAATATGACGGACGCATTTTCAAAACTGCACCCGATTGTAAATTTCATATTTTTTGTATTTGTGCTTGTGCTGTCAATGTTTGTTATGAACCCTGTCTGTCTTGCGCTGTCGCTCGTCTGCGCCTTTGTGAATGCGGTGTATATAAACGGCATAAAAACGGTTAAGCTTTGCCTTAAATTCATTCTGCCGATGGTGCTGTTGGTAATCATAATTAACCCTGTTTTCAATCATCAGGGCGTTACGATTCTTACGTATTTTCCGTGGGGCAATCCGCTGACACTTGAGTCAATTGTTTACGGAACAGCGTCGGCGGTTCTGCTTTCCTCGGTGGTATTGTGGTTTTCGGTGTTCAACAGCGTTATAACCTCCGACAAGCTTGTTTACCTTTTCGGCAGAATAATACCGTCGTTAAGCCTTGTGCTGTCAATGTCACTGCGCTTTGTGCCGAAATTTTCGGCGCAGTTAAAAAACGTAAGAAACGCTCAACAGTGTATCGGCAAGGATATTTCCGACGGCTCGGTTTTAAACCGCATAAAAAACGGAATACGAATCATCTCAATTATGCTTTCGTGGTCAATGGAAAATGCAATTGAAACTGCCGATTCAATGAAAAGCCGAGGCTTCGGACTAAAGGGCAGAACGGCTTATTCAATCTATAAATTCGACAGGCGGGATTTGATTGTGCTGATTATTGTCGCTTTGCTCGGCGTTTCGGTCAGCGTTGCGGTTATAGCGGGCGTGATTGATTTTTACTATTTTCCGTTGATAAAAGGCAATTTGACTGATATTATGTCGATTGCAACATTTTTCTTATATGGAATTTTAATGCTTATTCCGACAATTTTAAATGCAGGGGAGGGGATTAAATGGAAGCGTTTAAGGTCAGCAATCTGACATTTCGTTATCCCGAAACAGGAGAGGACGTATTAAAAAACGTCAGCTTTACCGTAAACAGCGGCGAGTTTATCACGCTTTGCGGACCGTCAGGGTGTGGAAAAAGTACGCTGCTGCGCCATTTAAAACCCACTCTTGCTCCTTTCGGTGTGAAAAGCGGTGAAATCTTATTTGAAAACGAGGATATTTCAACGCTTTCGCAACGTGAATTAAGTCATAAAATCGGCTTTGTAATGCAGTCGCCCGATAATCAGATTGTCACCGACAAGGTGTGGCACGAGCTTGCTTTCGGACTTGAAAGTCTTGGGTACGACAACGCAACAATACGCAGACGAGTAGCCGAAACGGCAGGCTTTTTCGGGATAGAGGGTATATTTGAAAAGAATGTTTCGGAGCTTTCGGGCGGACAAAAGCAGATTTTGAACCTTGCCTCTATAATGGCTATGCAGCCGTCAGTGCTCATTCTTGACGAGCCGACAAGCCAGCTTGACCCGATAGCCTCTTCCGAGTTTTTAGCCTGCGTTTCAAAAATCAACCGTGAGCTTGGCACAACCGTAATCATCACCGAACACAGGCTAGACGAGATTTTTTCTTTGAGCGACAGGGTGCTTGTGCTTGAAAACGGTGAAATTGTATCGGACGATAAACCCGCAAATACAGGCAGAAATCTGAAAAAGATAAACAGCAAAACCTTTCTTTCTCTGCCGTCACCTATGCAAATCTGGGACAGGGTTGACAGTGGTGATTCACCCTGCCCCGTAACGGTTGCACAGGGCAGAGAGTGGCTTGAAAAATACTCGCAAAATCACACGCTTTATCCGCTCTATGACGAGGAAATCCCCGAGCATAAGGAGAATATTGCTGTTGAGCTTAAAGACGTCTGGTTCAGGTATGAAAAGTCATCTCCCGATGTACTGAAAGGCTTGTCACTTGAGGTGTTCGAGGGCGAATTTGCCGCAATCCTCGGCGGCAACGGCGCAGGCAAAACGACCGCACTTTCGCTGATAAACGGACTCAATTCACCGTACAGAGGAAGTGTAAAGCTGTTCTGCAAAAACATAAATGAAGTTAAGCAGACGGATTTGCCGAAGGTGTCAGCCTTGCCGCAGAATCCGCAGTCGCTCTTTGTTAAAAAGACGGTTGCAGAGGACTTGGAAGAAATTTTCAGCGGAGTAAAAATCAAATCCGAAGAAAAAGAAAAGCTAATCGGATCGGTTGTTACGCTTTGCAGACTTGAAAAACTGCTGAAAAGGCACCCATACGACCTCTCGGGCGGTGAACAGCAGAGGGCGGCGCTTGCAAAGGTGCTGCTGTCAAGACCGAAAATTCTGCTCCTTGACGAGCCGACAAAGGGGATAGATTCTGAATTTAAAGCAGTTCTTGCCGATATAATCAACACGCTTACGCAGTCGGGCGTAACGGTGATTATGGTCAGTCACGATGTGGAATTCTGCGCAAAATACCCTCACCGCTGTATGATGTTTTTCGGCGGAGATATTGTGTCGCAGGCAACGCCGAGAAAGTTCTTTGCCTCAAACTCTTTTTATGTAACGAGCGCAAACAGGATTTCACGCAGTATTATTGAAAATGCAGTTACGGCGGAGGACGTAATTTACTGCTGTACGGGTAAAAAGGAGCAAAGACCACCGTCAAATCACACCGACCTTTACGAGTATAAATCCGAAGAATATACAAAACCGCAGAAAAGGGAAATGCAGAAATTACCGCTTTGGAAGAAGCTCCTCGGTGTGTTTTCGGCAATTGCCTTTGTTTTTGCGCTGATAATAAATCTTGATTATTTACCAAACTTAAATTCAAAAAATCTGCCGATGTGGGCGAATTTTCTCATAGTCGCAATTCCCGTAGTTTTGCTTATGGTGTCATTCGGCTCAAAGTCAAAACGTCCGCTTGATGAGGTCAAATTTGACAGGCGAAAGCGGAAGATTCCAAAGCGAACAATTGCGTCGGCTGTTATGATACTGCTTGCAGTACCGCTGACCATTTTTGTGGGCGTAACGTACCTTGAGGATAAAAAGTATCTGTTCATTTCACTTCTCGTAATGCTCGAATGTATGCTCCCGTTTTTCCTCGTTTTTGAGGGGAGAAAGCCGCAGGCAAGGGAGCTTGTGATTATCGCAGTGTTGTGCGCAATTGCGGTTGTCGGAAGAACGGCGTTTTACTTTCTTCCGCAGTTCA
>CAZNUF010000038.1:0-4998 GCA_964576125.1 uncultured Ruminococcus sp.
TTACAATCTTCATAACTACCTCTTTATTTTCACAAAGATTTACGGGGAATAAAGCAACTTCCCCGTAAACATACAAGGTCATAATACAACAAATTATGCTGAAAATCAATACATATTGTAAAAAAAATCAGAAACTGTACACTTGCCAAAAATTACCTTTTATAGTAGAATAATATTATAGATTTTATTTGCGGTGCAACAAGGACGTTCATCTCTGTTGCGCCGTTTTGTTTTATAGGAGGTATTATGGCACTTTACATATTAATCGCAGCGGTAATAATTATAATCTGCCTGACTGTAAGCAAGTTCAGTTCAAAAATCGGTGTGCCTGTTTTGCTTGCTTTTATATTTCTGGGAATGCTGTTCGGCTGTGACGGAATTTTTAAAATTCAGTTTGACAACTTTTCGTTTGCCGAAACAATATGTTCGGTATCGCTGATATTCATAATGTTCTACGGCGGCTTCGGCACGAACTGGAAAAAAGCAAAGAAGGTTGTCGCAAAGTCGGTTTTGCTTTCAACGCTCGGCGTAGTGCTCACCGCAGGAATTACGGGACTGTTCTGCTGTTTTGTTCTGAAATTTGATTTGCTTGAAAGTATGCTTATCGGTGCGGTAATAAGCTCAACCGATGCGGCTTCGGTGTTTTCAATACTGAGGAGCAAACGGCTTAACCTGAAATACAATACAGCATCTCTGCTTGAGGTTGAAAGCGGAAGCAACGACCCGTGCGCATATATGATGACGGTGATTATTCTCACTCTGATGAGCGGAAAAACAAGCATAGGCGAGATTCTGTATATGATTTTTGCGCAGATAGTTTTCGGTGTGTTAATCGGCGTTGCAACGGCTTTTTTAGCTCAGTTTATGCTTAAAAGAATGAATTTCGGAACAAACGGCTTTGAGTCGATTCTCGTTTTCTCAATGGCTCTTGTTTCGTATTCGCTGTCGTCTGTAATCGGCGGAAACGGCTATCTTGCAGTTTACATTACTGGAATAATCCTCGGCAATATGGAAATCCCGAACAAAAAATCGCTGGTGCATTTCTTTGACGGAGTTACGGGACTTATGCAGATACTTATCTTTTTCCTGCTTGGACTTGTTGCGTTTCCGTCGCAGATGCTTCCAATCATATTGCCTGCGCTTGCAATTGCGCTGTTTCTCACGTTCGTTGCCCGACCGTTGTCGGTCTTTGCAATTCTAACGCCGTTTCGCTGTCCGATAAAGCAACAGCTTCTTGTTTCGTGGTCGGGACTTCGTGGTGCGGCTTCAATAGTGTTTGCAATAATGGCGGTTGTAAGCCCCGCATATCTCAAAAATGACGTTTTCCACGTTGTTTTCTTCATTGTGCTGTTCTCAATTTCAATCCAGGGAACGCTTATTCCGTTTGTGGCAAAGCACCTTGATATGATAGATAACAAGAGCGACGTTATGAAAACCTTTAACGATTACACAAAGGAAGTACCCGTTCAGTTTATCAAGCTTCCGATAGACGAAAAGCACCCTTGGGCAAACAAGAAGGTCTGCAACATTCACTTTTTGCCGAATACAATACTTGCGCTGATAATCAGAGATGATAAGCAGCTTGTTCCGAGGGGCAACACAACCTTACGTGCAGGCGATATAGCCGTTTTGAGCGGTCCGTCGCTTGAAAAGAAGTTTACGGGACACCTTACGGAGATTGAGGTTGACTCCGACAGCGAGTGGATAGGAATGGCACTTTCCGAAATTGACCTCGATTCCGACAAGCTTGTAACGCTGATAAAGAGGGGAAAGAGGATTGTTATTCCCAGCGGCAGGACGGTTGTAAAGGAAAACGATATTTTAATTATCAACAAAACGCAGAGGTAGGAAATAGGTCAAAATAAATTTTGGAATATGGTTTATTATTATGTTAAGTTAAACTATAATTTATCAAATTAACAATTAACAATGTACAATTAACAATTAAGGTCGAGTGGATAGGTTAGAATAATTCAAAAGTATAATGTCCGAATTAATTTATATGTTTAACCTCAATGTAGGGAACGGTCTTGACCGTTCCGATTACCTAAAAGTCAGATGTAGTCCTGCGGAACAGTCAAGACTGTTCCCTACACTTTAAAGCAAAACGTCACCAATATATCAAAATTTGTTTAGCAAATAAACCTTTCCATACAACACGCACTATTATAAATTCGGAGCGCAGCGACCATCAATTGTTAATTTTTAATTGTAAATTGTTAATTAAATTATAGTTTAATGTAATAACAATTTTTTGAACAACAAAAAGCCGCCGGCATTAACTGCCGACGGCTTAATTTATACTCTATGCAATTTTACGAAAATCAAACTGTTTCGCTGTTGTTGCCGTAGTAAGCATTGAGGTACATCTGCTTGATTTCCTTGAAGAGCGGGTATCTCGGGTTAGCGCCTGTGCATTGGTCATCGAATGCCTGCTCAACCATATCGTCAAGTCTGTTAAGGAAGTCTGTTTCGTCAATGCCGTATTCCTGAATGGAGTTCTTGATGCCGACTCTTGCTTTGAGGTCGTTGATAGCCTTGATGAGGTTCTCAACGCTTTCAGCATCGTTCTTGCCCTCGAGACCGAGGTGCTTTGCAACTTCAGCATAACGAGCCTGAGTCTTCGGGTGGTCATACTGCGGGAATGTACCCATCTTTGCAGGAGTTTCAACAGAATTGAAGCGGATAACCTGCTCAATCATAAGTGCGTTTGCAATACCGTGGGGAAGGTGATGGAATGCGCCGAGCTTATGAGCCATTGAGTGACATACGCCGAGGAATGCGTTGGCAAATGCCATACCTGCCATTGTAGCTGCGTGTGCAACCTTTTCACGAGCAACAGGCTCATTCATACCGTTGTCGTAGCAAGCAGGGAGGTACTTGAAGATAACCTCAAGAGCACGGAGTGCAAGACCGTCTGTGAAGTCTGTAGCGAGCATTGAAGCATAAGCCTCAAGTGCGTGAGTAACAGCGTCGATACCTGATGCTGCTGTAAGTCCCTTAGGACCGCTCATCATATTGTCAGCGTCAACGATAGCCATATTAGGCATAAGCTGATAGTCAGCAAGCGGATACTTAACGCCTGTGTTCTGGTCAGTAATAACTGCGAAGGGAGTAACCTCTGAACCTGTACCTGATGATGTAGGAACAGCTATGAAGTAAGCCTTTTCGCCCATCTTCGGGAATGTGTAAACTCTCTTACGAATATCGCAGAAACGCATAGCCATATCCATAAAGTCAGCTTCGGGATGCTCATAGAGAACCCACATAATCTTACCTGCGTCCATTGCAGAACCGCCGCCGAGTGCGATAATTACGTCAGGCTCAAACTTGCGCATAGCCTCTGCACCCTTCTGTGCAGAAAGAAGTGACGGGTCAGGCTCAACGTCAGCAAATGTTGTGTGAACAATGCCCATTTCGTCAAGCTTGTCTGTAATCGGCTTTGTGTAGCCGTTCTTGTAAAGGAAGGAGTCTGTTACGATGAAGGCTCTCTTCTTGCCCATAACGTCCTTAAGTTCCTGAAGAGCTACAGGCATACAGCCCTTCTTCATATATACCTTTTCAGGTGCTCTGAACCAAAGCATATTTTCTCTCCTCTCGGCTACTGTCTTGATATTGATAAGGTGCTTACAGCCAACGTTTTCTGATACAGAGTTGCCGCCCCATGAGCCGCAGCCGAGTGTAAGTGAGGGAGTAAGCTTGAAGTTGTAGAGGTCACCGATACCGCCCTGTGAAGAGGGAGTATTAACGAGGATACGGCAGGTCTTCATACGTGAAGCAAACTCGTCAATCTTTTCTCTTTCGTTTACAGCGTCAACGTAGAGTGAAGATGTGTGACCGTAGCCGCCGTCAGCAACGAGCTGTTCAGCCTTTGCAACAGCGTCCTCAAAGCTTTCAGCCTTGTACATTGCAAGTACGGGAGAGAGCTTTTCGTGTGCAAATTCCTCGCTGATGTCAACAGACTCAACCTCACCGATAAGAATCTTTGTTTCTTCGGGAACTGTTACGCCTGCAAGAGCAGCGATTGTAACGGGCTTCTGACCAACGATTTTAGCGTTGAGAGCGCCGTTGATGATGATAGTCTTTCTAACCTTTTCTGTTTCTTCGTCGTTAAGGAAGTAGCAGCCACGTGCCTTGAATTCCTTTTTAACCTTGTTGTAAATATTCTTTTCAACGATAACCGACTGCTCTGAAGCACAAATCATACCGTTATCAAATGTCTTTGAATGGATAATTGAGTTAACAGCGAGAAGAATGTCAGCACTTTCATCGATGATAGCGGGTGTGTTACCTGCGCCAACGCCGAGTGCGGGCTTGCCTGATGAATAAGCAGCCTTAACCATTCCGGGACCGCCTGTTGCGAGGATGCAGTCAGCCTCCTGCATAAGCATATTTGTAAGCTCAAGTGACGGAACGTCAATCCAGCTGATGATACCCTCGGGAGCACCTGCAGCTACGGCAGCCTCAAGAACTACCCTTGCAGCCTCGATTGTGCTTTTCTTAGCACGGGGGTGGGGGCTGATGATGATACCGTTGCGTGTCTTAAGACAAACAAGAGTTTTAAAGATAGCTGTAGATGTGGGGTTTGTTGTGGGGATTACGGCTGCGATAACGCCGATAGGCTCTGCAATCTTCTTTACGCCGAAAGCCTTGTCCTCTTCAAGAACGCCGCAGGTCTTTACATCCTTGTAAGCGTTGTAAATGTACTCTGAAGCATAGTGGTTTTTGATTACCTTGTCTTCTGCAATGCCCATGCCTGTTTCTTCAACAGCCATTTTAGCAAGCGGAATTCTCATTTTGTTTGCTGCTGTTGCGGCTGCAAGGAAAATCTTGTCAACCTGTTCCTGTGTGTAGGTTGCGAAAATCTTCTGTGCCTCTTTAACTCTTGCGAGGGCAGCCTCAAAAGATTCAGCGTTTTCTACAATCGGATACTCTTTTGTACTCATTAAATCTACCTCTTATCTTGCATATTATATTAGATTCAGCAGAGCTGAAAAT
>CAZNUF010000038.1:5098-8025 GCA_964576125.1 uncultured Ruminococcus sp.
GAAATATCCTTGCCGTTGAAAAGACTTCTGCCGATTACGGTAACCTTATAGTTTTCATAGCTTTCGGGAATTTTAATATCTTTGCCTGAACCGGTGTATCTGGTAACCATAACTTCATCTTTGTTAAGGATGAAGAAACCGAACTCGTCGTTTTTGAGGTCCGGCTCGGTAGCCGTTATTCTGTATCCGGGCTCTTGGGCTTTGTTGTTTGAACATCCGCATCCGGAAAATCCGATTGATACAGACGCACAAAGCATACAAGCAAGCAAAGCGCATAAGATTTTTTTCATTTTTTTAAGGATCCTTTCAAAACTTTAATTTATCGATAAGCTTAACTCGATTAATAACATTTTATCATCTTTGTTAAATAATTGTCAATGTATTTTTGGCTTTTTTTCTACTTTTATCGGGTTATATAATAATTACAAAAATATTACGTTTTAATTGTGTTAAAAGTTACAAAAAACATTTTAAAGCCCTAAAATCCGAGCTGTTGTTTTTAGAATTTTTACTTGATTTTTCCTAAAGTAAAATACCCCGTATCAATTACTGATACGGGGTGTCTGAAACTCAGTGTTTATTTGTAGCGTTTTCCGCCGTTTTTGTAACGGGTGCCGCTTGATGATTTCGGAAGATTTATATCGGCAGTATCAAACCTTCTGCTTCTGTCAACCTTCTTTTTTTCGTCCTTGTAACCGTCGTCATAATCGCTTGATGAACGGTATCTTCCGTTTCCTGCACCGACGTAAGCATACTGCTTGCTGCCTAATCTGCCGGATAACTTTTTGCGCTTGCTGACTGCTGAAATAATTACATAGGCAATTCCTGCTGCACTTAATGCAAGACAGGCAATACCGGTGAAAAGCATCCACTCACCGTTGTCGCTTAAGCTGTCATTATTCTTGATGAAGCCGAAGTCGTCGGAATCATTTTCATTGCCTTTGCCTGCATTTTTCAGACTTGCCGAAATATCCTTCCAGTCATTGTTTGACAAAACACTGTCGTCAATTTTGCGGTTGGATTCGTAAAGCGGAGCCGACGGGGCAGTGCTTACAGGCGGAACATAGCTTTGACCTCCGCCGACATAAAATTCGGAGCTTTCACCGCCGTTATCGCTCTCATAGTATATCTGACTGCTCGGATCGTCTTCGTAAGAATATCCCGGATCTGCATATCCCGGGTCGGGAGCAGGGTCTGTGTACTGAGGTTCCGGATCAGGCTCAACAGGCTCCGGAACAGGATCAGGAGTAACAGGATCAGGGGATTCTGTGGGCTGTTCTGCCGGATACTCAGGTGAGGTTACAATAGGTTCGGGCGTGACTTCGCCGCCGCTTTCACTTTCACCGACTGCAAATGCAGTAAACGTAAACATTGAAAAACATAAAACAATTGATAACAGAGCTGTAATCAGTTTATTTCGTCTGCTCATACAAACTCCTTTCTACGAAAAAAGCTTTTTCGTATTTATTCCTTTGCGCTTGAATCGCTGCTTTCTTCTGCTGATGTTGTAGGCTCAACAGGAACAAAGAACATTTTCGGCTCATACTGATTGATTACCGAAGAGTTTTCTTCGTAGTCGAGCGATTTGGTAAGCTCTTCAATGTAGTCTGCAAATTCTTCGCCTTTCATTGAAGAAAGTACATTTGCGCTGTTGTTTTCATCTGCAAGATAGTCCTTTGCGGCGTCTTTGATATTTCTCTTGTAAACAAAGTAGTAAACTGCGTTTTCGCCGCTGCCTACCTTTACGGCTGCTGCCTTTTTATTGTCAAGCTTTTTAATTGCTTCCTTAACCTCGTCGCCGAGAGAGCTGTTCTCAAGGTTTTCAATGTTTGATGTAGACGGGTCTGACTCAATCTTATTTGCGTCCATATAAGCTTTTAAAACATCGTCATAAGATTTGCCGCCGTTTACGTCCTTAACGTAGCCGTCAATCTCGTCTGTAACCTTTTTAGCTTCCTTGTCGGACATTGCAACATTTTTCGACTGTCCTGCTTCGTCTGTTGTAGAGGTATAGAGGTTTACGGAGAAGTAGCTGTAGTCTGTATAGTTATCGTTGAAATACTTTGTAAGCTCTTCGTTAGCAACTTCCTTTGAACCGCCCTCTTTATAGAGCTTGTCAAAGAGAGCCTGATACTTAACGCTGTACTCTGTTGAGCAGTAACGGAAGCTTTCAAGGGAAATACCGTAAGGCTCTAAATCGTTCTTCATTGGCATAACGTAGCCGTAGTCTGCATACTGACCTACATTCCAGTAGGTTTCAGCCTGCTCGTCGGCAGAAGCGATTGTATCTTTTGAAATATCAATCTTTTCTTTTTCAATCTGCTCGTCAAGAACAAGATAGCTTAAGCACATAAGCTTTGCCTGGTCCTTAATCCACTTGCTTGCAACTTCCTTTTTACCGTCGTCGTCGGTAATTTCCATTTCAAGCCAACTGTCCTTTGTTTCATCATAATCGTCAAGCTTTTCGGCAAATGACTTTGCTTTCTGATAAGCAGTGTTAAGCGAATAGATATAAACGCCGATTGCAAGCTCCTTGTCGCCTGACTTGTAAGACCATTCCTTATTAAGACTCATCGGAGTACATCCCGAAACAATCAAGACAGAAAAAATCATTACAACTGCCATCAGGAATGAACCGATTTTTACGTTTGGTTTCATATTAGTATACCGTCCTTACTTAAAATAGCATTGTGCATACGAGAAACACTTTCACAGTATGCGTACTTTATGATTATACACAAAAAAATTGTCATTGTCTATATTTTATTGAAATTTTATCGAAAAAAATTTGAAATACAGCCGAAAAGCGTTAAAATAAACTCTATTTTAAATACAAATATCCTCTTTAGATAGCTAAACTATAATTTAATGTGGAATGCGTAATTCGGAATGCGGAATTAATGGTCGGTCGAGTGCCTCGACACGCA
>CAZNUF010000039.1:0-7970 GCA_964576125.1 uncultured Ruminococcus sp.
TTACCCGCAAAGATATACCTTTCTTGGCCGCCTGAATTTGCCAAGGCACAATGTTAGAGTGATGTTCCATGACAGAAACAATTACTTCATCGCCGGCAGACATACATTCGTCGGTAAAGCTGCTTGCAACCAGGTTAATGGATTCGGTAGTTCCTCGTGTAAAGATAATCTCATTTGAAGAACGGGCATTCAGGAAACGCTGAACGGTACAGCGTGCTTCTTCGTGTGCCTCGGTTGCTTCCTGACTCAAGAAATGAACTCCGCGATGAATATTCGCGTTTACATTATAATAACCGTTTTCAATCTTCTCGACAACGCAACGCGGTTTCTGCGTTGTTGCTGCATTATCCAGATAAACCAATGGTTTGTTGTAAACCTGATGGGACAGAATCGGGAAATCTTCCCGAATGGATTGTATATCGAAAGTCATCATCTTATCTATTAAATTCATTATTGATAACAACCCACAAAGATACAATGTTTAATCGATATATGTATAAATCAGCAAGGACAGGATCAGCCGGGTACAAAAAAGGCCGCCTTTCCTACCGCCGTAGGTAAAAGCAGCCCATACTAAAATAGAAATATTTAAAGGATAAATTGGCTTGTTGTTTACGTCAGCAAAAATAAATACGACATATGACAACAAGATGACAAAAGTATGTCATTTTATCCTTTGCGCTCTTTCATTATTTACAGATCCGACAACCGGCACATTTAGCCAATTCACCTCGGAAACGTTTCTCTACCAATTTATGCAGGCGATCTTTCAAGGCTTCCAGACGAACATGTTCGATTACATCCGATGTAAAGGCAACACTAAGCAACATCCGTGCTTCGTCGCGAGAAATACCTCGGCTCTGCATATAGAAGAGTGCGTTCTCGTCCAGCTGACCGGTACTCATACCATGTGAACATTTCACATCGTCGGCATAAATTTCCAACTGAGGTTTGCTGTACATCCGGCATTCGCGGGTAGCACACAAGTTTCGGTTGGTCTGATAAGCTTCTGTCTTGTCGGCACCTTGCTCAACCAGAATTCTACCACTGAACGCACCAATTGCACGATCGTTCAAGACATTCTTGAAGAGTTCGTTGCAAGTACAATGAGGCACTTTATGATGTACTAAAGAATAAGTATCCAACTGCTGTTCCTTATCCAGCACTGACATACCACAAAGAGACAGATCAGCTCCTTCACCTTCCAACGAGACGAAATAATTATTACGAGTCAATCCGTTTGTCAGTGTAACACCATTTACAACGACACTCGAATGAGCCTCCTGACGAACAAACAGATTAGAGAAACGGGTTGTCGATACCGAACTTTCCTCCAAATCATAATAATCAGCACGAGCATTGGCTCCGGCAAAGATTTCAATCACTTGGTTAGAGAAGAATTTCACATCATCGATGCTATGGTCACACACCAACAGACGAGCTTCAGCATTCTCTTCTACGATGAAGAGAATACGGCGATTAGCCATTGTATCAACATCGCTACGAAAAATATTCACTAACTGGATAGGACGTTCCACCACCGTATGCTTCGGAACATATACAACGAAACCATCTTGCGCCAACATCGTATTCAAGGCAACAACACCATTTGCCGATGTCTGTGCCAGTTTACCATAATAGCGGGCAGCAATCTCCGGATATTCGGAAGCAAAACGGCATAAGCCTCCGGCATAAACACCTTCGGGCAGATGCGCTTTCGGTAATTCCTTATCGTAGAAAGAATCATTCACCACAAAATAAAGTGAGGTGCTCAGATTAGGAACATCACAGTGAAATACGTCATACGGATTGACCGGAATATTCAGCCGATTGATATTGATCCCATAATCGGGAGCAAAAGCCTTTTCCACATCCGTATATTTATAATCTTCGCCCTTCAACGACGGAAAGCCCAATCGCTCGAAATCGGCGAATGCCTGCGCACGCAAAGCATTCAATACCGGTACACTCTTGCGGCAGATCAAATCCTCGTACTGGGTAAAGAGATCAATGTATTGTTGTTCTGCTTTCATAAGTCTCCCATCTCCTTCTTGATCCAGTCGTAACCTTTTTCTTCCAGTTCGAGAGCCAGCTCCGGACCTGCTGTCTTGACAATACGACCTTTATAAAGCACATGTACAATGTCCGGTTTAATATAATCCAGCAAACGCTGATAGTGAGTAATCACGATGGTCGCATTATTAGCAGTCTTCAATTTGTTTACTCCACTTGCCACAATACGCAAGGCATCAATATCCAAACCCGAATCCGTCTCATCAAGAATTGAAAGTTTCGGTTCAAGCATCGCCATCTGGAAAATCTCATTACGTTTCTTTTCACCACCCGAAAAACCTTCATTCACACTTCGGCTTGCCAGCTTGTTGTCTAATTCAACAATTGCCCGTTTCTCACGCATCAGTTTCAGGAACTCTGTAGCCGAAACCGGTGGCAGGCCATTATATTTCCGATGTTCGTTGACGGCTGCACGCATGAAGTTTACCATACTTACACCCGGAATTTCCACCGGATACTGGAAACTCAAGAACAGACCTTCACGGCTACGGTCTTCCGGAGACAACTCCAACAGGTTCTTCCCATTGAACGTTACTTCACCTTCTGTTACTTCAAAGGCCGGATTTCCCACCAAGACACTACTCAATGTACTTTTTCCCGAGCCATTCGGTCCCATGATAGCATGAACTTCTCCAGCCTTTACCGAAAGGTTGATACCTTTCAGTATCTCTTTGCCATTCACATTGGCATGTAAATTCTTTATCTCTAACATATTTTGCTTTCCTCCTTAATATCTGTAATAATATTCCTGATCCTATCAGTTGACCCGATCTATCCCTGCAGTAGGTCATTGACGATCAACAATCACCCCTAAAACCTTGCAGCTGCTGCTTGACGATTGACAATCACCCCGCGCGACCTTGCAACGACTGTCTGACGATCGACAATCACCCCACGCGACCTTGCAACGACTGTCTGACGATCGACAATCACCCCACGCGACCTTGCAACGGCTGTCTGACGATCGACAATCACCCCGCGCAACCTTGCAACCGTTCCGATCTCGATCATGATCCGCTGCGGCATCGTTACTTTTTACCCTACGCTACCTTCCAGCGAGATACTTAACAGTTTCTGTGCCTCAACAGCAAACTCCATCGGAAGCTTATTCATGACTTCACGGGCATAACCATTGACAATCAAACCCACTGCTTCTTCAACGGAAATTCCTCGCTGCTGGCAATAAAACAACTGCTCTTCACTGATCTTACTTGTCGTCGCTTCATGCTCGACCACTGCCGTTTCATTCTGAATATCGGCATACGGGAAAGTGTGTGCTCCGCAAGTAGGACTCAACAATAAACTATCGCACTGGCTATGATTACGAGCACCTTCCGCACGTGGAGAAATCTTCACCAGACCTCTGTAACTATTCTGACTATGACCGGCAGATATTCCTTTTGAGACAATTGTACTCCGGGTATTCTTTCCCAGATGAATCATCTTTGTTCCTGTATCAGCCTGCTGAAAATTATTCGTTACGGCGACTGAATAAAACTCGCCTACCGAATGATCACCAGCCAAGACACAACTCGGATATTTCCATGTAATCGCAGAACCTGTCTCTACCTGAGTCCATGAGATTTTACTGTAATCACCTTTACACAAGCCTCTCTTTGTTACGAAGTTGTAAATACCGCCTTTTCCGTCTTTATCTCCCGGATACCAATTCTGTACGGTTGAATATTTCACTTCTGCATGATCATGAGCAACAATCTCGACAATAGCTGCATGCAATTGGTTTTCATCGCGCATCGGGGCAGTACAACCTTCCAAATAACTAACGTAAGCCTCATCATCGGCCACGATTAATGTACGTTCAAACTGTCCGGTATTGGCGGCATTAATACGGAAATACGTACTCAACTCCATCGGACAACGAACACCTTTCGGAATATACACAAATGAACCATCAGAAAATACAGCCGAATTCAAAGCCGCAAAGAAGTTATCCCGATAACTAACAACGCTTCCCAAATACTTCTTCACTAAATCCGGATGATTCTGTACCGCCTCACTGAACGAACAGAATATAATACCTTTCTCAGCCAAGTTCTCCTTAAACGTTGTCTTGACAGAAACACTGTCCATGACAGCATCGACAGCCATTCCGCTCAATACCTTTTGTTCTTCCAAAGGAATTCCCAGCTTATCGAAGGTTTTCAGCAATTCAGGATCAACTTCTTCCATACTTTTCGGCCCGTCTTTCTTAACAGGAGCCGCGTAATAAATAATATCCTGATAATCGATAGGCGGAATTTTCAACAAAGCCCAGTCCGGCATTTCCAATGTTTGCCAGTAACGGAAAGCACGCAAGCGAAACTCAAGCAACCATTCCGGCTCATGTTTCTTGGCAGAAATAATCCGAACGGTCTCTTCATCCAGCCCTCGATGGATCACATCTGTATCTATATCCGTAACGAATCCATATTTATATTCCCCATTCGTTACTTCATTCAACACGCTATTTGAATCTTGCATATATACATTATATTATATAAGAAAAACCATTCACTCTTCTAAACTAAACAAGTTAGAAGGGAAAATGGTTGGAACAATCTGTTTAACGGAACCATAAAAACGAGACTCTACTTTCTGTTCCCGTGGAATCAAAACGGATCCTCGGTCAATGTATTCCAGAACATTTATCGTCAAACTCAAGAAAAACATCATAAACATAAAGCCGAACAAACCTCCCAACAAATGGTTCAGTATACCTAGCGGTGTCACTCCTACTAATTTACTCAACAAATCACCTGTCAGCTTCAATACTCCAATGATCAGCATAAAACCAAACAGATAACTCAATACCGTTACTCCATAATCAGGGAACCAACCAAGCGCCAGAATATATCCGCGCAACCAATCGGCTACCTGTGCACAGCAGAAGATGGCAATCACCAGGGCTATAAGTGAAACAACCTGTTTGATGACTCCATCAAACAGGCCTTTCACAAAACCGA
Organism: uncultured Ruminococcus sp.; assembly: GCA_964576125.1. Taxonomy (GTDB): domain Bacteria; phylum Bacillota; class Clostridia; order Oscillospirales; family Acutalibacteraceae; genus Ruminococcoides. Next base: position 5,037 of record CAZNUF010000039.1, read on the forward strand.
ATCCAGCCAGACACAACAAGATCACGTCTAACCAGTTCATCACATTATAATGTCTTTGTGATTTCTGTTTCCTCGTAAGCCTCGATCACGTCTCCGATCTGAATATCATTAAAGTTAGTGATGTTCAAACCACAGTCCTGACCAGCTACAACTTCCTTCACATCATCTTTGAATCGCTTCAAAGAACCTAGTTCACCCGAGTAAATAACGATACCATCGCGGATCAAACGAATCTTGTTGCTGCGCTTGATCTTTCCTTCCTTCACCAGACATCCGGCAACAGAACCGACCTTGGAAATCTTAAATACCTGCTGAACTTCTACATTGGCAGTAATTTCCTCACGGATTTCCGGAGAAAGCATACCTTCCATTGCACTCTTCACTTCGTTGATCGCGTCATAGATAATTGAATACAGACGAATTTCTACACCTTCCTTCTCTGCATTCCGACGTGCCAACAATGACGGACGCACCTGGAAACCGATAATAATCGCATTCGAAGCTGCTGCCAAAACAACATCCGATTCAGAAATCTGTCCGACTGCTTTATGGATCACATTCACCTGAATCTCTTCTGTTGATAAACGAATCAATGAATCAGACAAAGCCTCAACAGATCCGTCCACATCACCTTTAACGATGACATTCAATTCCTGGAAGTTACCTACTGCAATACGACGACCAATATCGTCCAATGTAAGCATCTTCTGGGTACGCAAGCCCAATTCACGTTGTAACTGTTCACGACGATTGGCAATCTCACGAGCTTCCTGATCTGTTTCCAATACATTAAACGTATCACCAGCCTGAGGTGCACCATTCAAACCTAAGATCAATACCGGTTCTGAAGGTCCTGCCTCTTGTACTCGTTGATTACGTTCGTTGAACATCGCCTTGATACGACCATAATGGGTTCCTGCCAAAACGATATCTCCCATCTTCAACGTACCATTCTCTACCAATACTGTAGAAACATAACCACGCCCTTTGTCCAAAGAAGACTCAATAATAGAACCTACGGCACGACGTTTCGGATTTGCCTTCAAATCCAGCAAGTCTGCTTCCAACAGCACTTTTTCCAACAAATCTTCTACACCGATACCTTTCTTGGCAGAAATTTCCTGGCACTGATATTTACCACCCCAGTCTTCTACCAGATAATTCATATTGGCAAGTTCTTCCTTGATTTTATCCGGATTTGCATGAGGTTTATCAATCTTGTTAATAGCAAAAACAATAGGTACACCTGCTGCTGAAGCATGATTGATGGCTTCCACCGTCTGAGGCATAACACTATCGTCGGCTGCTACAATAATAATAGCGATATCTGTTACTTTTGCTCCACGAGCACGCATAGCCGTAAAGGCTTCATGACCCGGTGTATCCAAGAAAGTAATACGACGGCCGTTCGGCAACTTCACATTATAAGCACCAATATGCTGAGTGATACCACCCGCTTCACCGGCAATCACATTCGCATTACGGATATTATCCAGCAACGAAGTCTTACCATGGTCAACGTGTCCCATCACCGTAACAATCGGTGGACGCGGAACCCAATCTTCTTCGTTATCTTCATCTTCATCAGCCTTGATTGCTTCAACCACATCAGCACTTACATATTCTGTCTTGAAACCGAACTCTTCAGCAACAATATTAATTGTTTCAGCATCCAAACGCTGGTTGATAGAAACCATAATACCGATACTCATGCAAGTCGCTATGACTTTCGTAACCGGCACATCCATCATATTAGCCAAATCGTTAGCTGTAACGAATTCGGTTAATTTCAGGATTTTGCTTTCCATTTCCTCCTGCTCCATCAGCTCATGTTCACGCTTCTGGATTGCATCACGTTTATCACGACGATATTTTGCACCTTTGTTGCTCTTGTTACTCTTATTCGTCAGCCGGGCTAATGTTTCCTTGATTTGCTTCTGTACATCCTCTTCACTGACTTCCGTCTTTACCGGTTTCTTCAACCGAGGCTTACGGTCATCCCGATTATTCCCATTTTGACGATAGTTATTACCACCACCATTAGCTACATTGGCAACATCCACACGATCTTTCTTGATACGTTTACGTTTTTTCTTGCCATCACCTTCTTCATTGGATGCCATGTTCGCTTTAGGGGTTCCACCTTGCTGTTTATTCTGATCCTTTTTAAAATTCGGCTGTCCAGGACGATTATTACCTTGTTTCTCGTCACGTTCTTTCCGTTTTTCTTCTTTCGACTTCTTCTTCGGACGAGTTGACTGATTAAGTGCTTCCAAATCAATTTTACCCGTAACTTTGATATTCGATTCAAACTTAGGAGTACTCAATCGGAATAATTCACTATCGTTCTTATCGGCCGATGTCGTTGATGAACCCGATCCCACTGGTTGACTTTTTTCTTCTTTTGGAGCTACCATTTCCGGCTGCTTCTCTTCAGCTTTCTCTTTATTCACAATATTTATTTTTACTTCTTCTTTCTCATTCTGTTGTTCCACTTTTTCTACGGCAGGCACGACTTTTTCTTCTTGCTGAACGACAGGTTCAAGATCTTTATCAACCGAAGCTGAGGCGGAAACTGCCTCAGGTATAATCTCGTCCTTCTTTTCCGGTTCTAAATTGATGTGACCTTTCATCACGATCTTCGGACGAAATTCTTCTGGAACCTCTGTTTTTATTTCTTGGGGCTGTTCTTCTTTTACGACAGCAGCCGTACTTTTCTTATTATGTATATGCGAAGCTTCACGCTTAATATCCGCATCAGGCATATTCTTCCCAAACTCCTTTACGAGCAAAGCATACTGTTCATCACTCAACCGGGTATTCGGATTGGACTCAACCTCCGGATAACCATTCTTATGCAGGAACTCAACCACCGTGTTCAGTCCTACATTCATTTTTTTCAATACTTGTTGTAATCTTATAGGCATACTAAAC
>CAZNUF010000040.1:0-7965 GCA_964576125.1 uncultured Ruminococcus sp.
TTTAAGCTTCTCTCTCATAAAGAGAAGTCTGAAAATTAAGGATTACGGCTCAATTTTTCCCGGACACGGAGGAATGCTCGACAGATTTGACAGCATAATATTTACTGCCCCCGTTCTTGTAGTGGTAAATTATTTCATTCCTTTCATAACTATGGTGTAAAATGATTAAGAATATTTCTATTTTAGGTTCAACAGGCTCTATCGGCACACAGACTCTCGACGTTGTCGATAAGCTCAATCTTAACGTCGTTGCTCTGACTGCTTCAACGAATATTGTCTTGCTTGAAGAACAGGTCAGAAAATATAAACCACAGCTTGCAGTTGTGTATGATGAAGCAAAGGCAAAAATTTTTAAAGATAATATAAAAGATACAGATACCTTTGTTTTATCGGGTATGGACGGACTCGTTTCTGCGGCAACAATTGAAACTGCTGAGCTTGTGCTGAATTCCGTTGTCGGAATGGTCGGCTTAAAGCCTACAATTGCTGCGGCAAATGCAAAAAAGGATATTGCCCTTGCAAATAAGGAAACTCTTGTTGCAGGCGGAAAGCTTGTTACAGACGCAGTTAAAAGCAATGGTGTAAAGCTACTGCCGGTTGACAGCGAACACTCGGCAATTTTTCAGTGCTTGCAGGGAATGCCGAATTCAAAGTGTCTTAAAAAGCTGATTCTCACAGCTTCCGGCGGACCGTTTTTCGGTAAAACAGCAGATGAGCTGAAAAGCGTTACAATTGAACAGGCACTCAATCATCCCAACTGGAGTATGGGCGCAAAAATCACAGTTGATTCGGCTTCAATGATGAATAAGGGACTTGAAATTATTGAAGCAAGCAGGCTATTTGATGTTTCGGGTGATGATATTGACGTCGTTGTTCATCGTGAAAGCATAATCCATTCAATGATTGAATACAGCGACAACTCGATTATTGCACAGCTCGGACTTCCCGATATGAGAATTCCGATTCAGTACGCAGTAACATATCCCGAAAGGTTTTCTTCACCCGTAGGCGAGCTTAACCTCTCGCAAATCGGAAAGCTTACTTTTTACGAACCTGACTATGACACGTTCAAGTGTTTAAAGGTGTGCAAAAAGGCACTCTCAATGGGCGGTGCCGCTACTGCAATTGCTAACGGAGCTAACGAAGAAGCAAATATGCTTTTTAGACAGGGTAAAATTTCTTTCCTTGATATTGGCGAGCTTGTAAGCGGTGCAGTTAACAGCATCAAGAATTTTGAGCCCAAAACGGTTGACGATGTGCTTTTAGCCGATAAGCTTGCAAGACAATATGTTCTGGAGAATGTAAAATAATTTTTATCTTAATTGCTCCTGCTTTAAGGTGCAAAAAGATTTTTTAGTTGCGGTAATTTAATGTATGGAGTTGAAGTTTTTTAATGCAGGTATTAACCACAATAGCTTTAATAGTAATCGGCATACTTTTCTTTATGCTGATTATCTTTTCCCATGAATTCGGACATTTTATAACCGCAAAGCTCTCGGGTGTAAAGGTTAATGAGTTTGCAATCGGTATGGGACCAAGACTTTTCGGTTTCAAAAAGGGTGAAACCGAATATTCATTCCGACTCTTTCCGATAGGCGGTTACTGCGCAATGGAAGGAGAGGACGAGGACAGCGACGAGCCTCGTGCATTTAACAATGCAAAGATATGGAAGAGAATGATAATCATAATAGCAGGTGCAGTTATGAACATTCTTCTCGGTTTTATACTTATGTTTGCCTATACTGTTCAGGCTGACAGCTACGCTTCTACGACGGTCAATCAGTTTGCCCCAAGCTCCTACAGTGCAAACTGCGGCTTGCAGGCAGGCGACAAAATTGTTGAAATAAACGGTTATTCAGTCTGGAATATGCGTGATTTGCAGTTCGGCATTGCAACACTGCAATGTAAGGAGGTTGACGGCAAATCACTTGAAGTATACAAAGAGGACTGCACAAATTCTGCATATGATCTTTATGCCGATCTTGCCGTTAAGAACAAGCTTGAGGGCGAAAAAGCACAGGAGTTTTATGATTTACTCTGTGACGGATGTGCAAAAATCAACACATCAAAAAGCAAGGAAGACGCTAAAAAATATCTTGATATTGTTTGTACATCTTTATATGATTATTTTGACGTAAAGGAATATACATTACCGACAATTACCGAAAAGGACACACGTCAGCGTTATGCAGCTGATTTAAAGGTAATTCGTGACGGCGAAGAAATAACGCTTGATGATGTACAGTTCTTTACGTATTATGCTAACGAAGAGGACAAAGCGGCTGATAAGCCGTCAGTTTCTTTTGACTTTTACGTTGATGAAATTGAAAAAAATTTCGGTACGGTATTGAGTCAGACGTTTACAGAAACCTGTTCAATGGCTAAAACAGTATGGACTTCGCTTGTATGGCTTGTACAAGGCAGGTTTTCATTCACCGACCTTTCAGGTCCTGTCGGCATCGCAAGTGCCGTAACACAGGTTGCATCACAGGGACTTGAAAGCAGCTTTGGCTCTGCTGTAAACAATATTTTATTCGTAATGATACTCATAACCGTCAACCTCGGAATAGTAAATATGCTGCCGTTTCCGGCTCTTGACGGCGGACGATTTCTGTTCCTGCTTATCGAATGGATTTTCAGAAAACCGATTCCGAGAAAAGCAGAGCAGATTGTAAACACGGCAGGACTTGTATTGTTGATGTTATTTATGTTAATAGTGTCGCTTAAAGACGTATGGCAGCTGATAACGGGTACACTCCCGGGGATGTAGCAAAACGGAGGATAAAATGAGCAGTAAAATTCAGGTAAAAGCAGGAAATGTCAAAATCGGCGGAGGAGCAGAAATATCTGTTCAGTCGATGCTTAATGTAACCTCAACCGACATCGAAGGCTCTGTAAAGCAGGCGATAGAGCTTGAAAAAGCAGGTTGTCAGATAATCCGTGCGGCTGTTCCTAATATGGATGCAGTAAAGCTTATTCCTGCTTTAAAAGAAGCGGTAAGTGTTCCGATTGTCGCTGACATCCATTTTGACTATAAGCTTGCGCTTGAGGCGTGTGCGGCAGGTGTTGATAAAATCAGAATCAATCCCGGTAATATTGGTTCGGACGACAGGGTAAAGGCAGTAGCAAACGCCTGCAAAGCAAGAAATATTCCGATTAGAATCGGTGTAAATTCAGGCTCTCTTGAAAAGGAAATCCTTGCAAAGTACGGCCATCCCACACCTCAGGCGCTGTGTGACAGCGCACTTTATCACGCTTCACTTCTTGAGAAATTTGACTTTAACGACATTGTACTTTCAATGAAAAGCTCAACCGTTTCAACAATGGTAAAGGCTTATGAGCTTGCTTCTCAACAGTGTGATTATCCGCTCCACCTCGGCGTTACCGAGGCTGGAACAGAACGTATGGGCATTATAAAATCCTCGGCAGGTATAGGCTCGCTTTTACTTCATGGTATCGGCGATACAATCAGAGTTTCTCTCACAGCAGACCCCGTAAAGGAAGTGTATGCGGCTTTCGATATTTTAAAGGCGCTTGATATTCAGAAAAGCGGTGTTCAGTTCGTTTCCTGTCCTACCTGCGGACGTACAAGAATTGACCTTGTAAAAATTGCAGGCGAGGTCGAGGACAGACTTAAGGACTGCAAAAAGAACATCAAGGTAGCCGTTATGGGCTGTGTAGTAAACGGCCCTGGTGAAGCAAGAGAAGCCGACATCGGTATTGCAGGCGGCGACGGCTGTGGACTTGTTTTCAAAAAAGGCGAAATAATCTGTAAGGTACCTGAAGACAAGCTGGTTGACGCACTCGTAGAAGAAATAGAAAAACTTCCTTAATTTGAAATTTGCACATTTGAAGTAAAGTTTATTTTTATCACATCAGAAGGAATCATATGAAAACTTTCGGCGAAGTATTCAGTTCGCTGTTTGGTACTGCCGATTTTCCACAGGCAGTATCAAGCGGCGTGATTACAAAATTAAATATAGCTACTGAAGCCCGTTCGGTTACCCTTTGGGTAAATTTCGACGGGCTTGTTGAGCGTAATATGCTTTTTGAAGCGGAAAGCGGAATAGCTAAAATATTACAGGTATCATCCGCTGTTATTAAGCCTCATTTCCCGTCACAGCTTTTTTCTGCCGCATATTTCCCACAGCTTTATTTAGCTGTAAAGCGTGAAATTCCAAGCATTAACGGAACTTTAAATAATGCAGAAGTAAGGTTTGAGGATAATACTCTTACAATTAATCTTCTTAACGGCGGTAAAAGTCTGCTTGATGCAAAAGGCTTTGACAAGGCTTTGAAAAATATAATTGCAGAAGAATTTGATTTGCATATTAATGTTGCTTATACGGGCACTCTGGAAATTGAAGCAGACAGCTCGGAATACCGTGACGCAATAAAAAGTGCCGAAAAACAGGTTCAGCGTGAAAATCTCGCTAAAGTGGCTGATTTTTACCGTGAAGAGGCTGAAAATTCCGCAGGAATAAAAGAGAAAAAAATTGAAAATACTGCAAGCGAAATAGAAATCCGAGAGGGTAAATTTGCTACTCCACAGATTATTCAGTCCTCAATCCGTCCTCTTTACGGCAGAAGCATAAGAGGGAAAATGATACCTATAAGCTCCATAGCAGGCGACTCAGGAAGGGTAGTAATCTGGGGCGATGTTTTCGACCTTGAAAAGAGAGTTACTAAATCGGGTGATAAAAATATTTTTACGATTGATATAACCGACTACACAGGCTCTACAACCGTAAAAGTATTTAATACAATTCAGGAATCGGCATCTGTTGACTCAATCCGTAAGGGCGATACTATCGCCGTTATGGGTGACGTTGAATACGATAAATATGCAGGCGAGCTTGTTGTAAACGCACGTTCAATCGGAACTGCTCAAAAGGTGAAAGTAGTTGATAAAGCGGAGAAAAAGCGTGTTGAGCTCCACCTTCATACAAATATGTCACAAATGGACGCCGTTACATCGGCAGGCGACCTTGTTAACCGTGCATATCAGTGGGGACACAAGGCAATTGCAATTACCGACCATGGCGTTGCACAGGCGTTTCCCGATGCGATGAAAGCGGCAGATAAAATAAATAAAGATGAAGAAAAAATCAAGGTTATCTACGGAATGGAAGCCTATTTTATGGACGACCTTGTTGAGTCGGTAAGAGGTGAAGCGGATACTCCGTTTGACGGTACTTTCATTTGCTTTGATATTGAAACAACAGGACTTTCTGCCGCACGTGATAAAATTACCGAAATCGGTGCGGTTAAGGTTGTAAACGGAGAAATTGCCGACACTTTTTCAACCTTTGCAAATCCCGAAATGCCAATTCCGCAGAAGATTACACAGCTTACGGGAATCACTGACGATATGGTTAAGGACGCACCATCTCAAAGCGAGGCTGTTTCAGCATTCCTTGAATTTGCAGGTGATAAAGTGCTTGTTGCTCACAATGCGCCGTTTGATACCTCGTTTATTCGTAATGCCTGTGAGAATATGGGCAGAGAATACAACTACACCTCAATTGATACTGTTGCAATTTCACGAGCTATTCTGCCTGACATAAAAAATTGCAAGCTTGATACCGTAGCAAAATATCTCCGTCTTGGCAATTTTAATCACCACAGGGCAACAGATGATGCAGAAATTCTTGCAAAAATATTTATCAGTCTTTGCAAACGTCTAAAAGATGATTATAACATAACAAAAACTGATGAAATTAATACAAAAATAGCAGGCGGAGATTTTAAAAAGCTCCCGACGTATCACCAGATAATTCTTGTTAAGAATAAAACAGGACTTAAAAATCTGTATAGATTAATTTCCTATGCTCATCTTGACTATTTTTACAAAAAGCCGAGAATACCAAAAAGCGAGCTTGTAAAGTACCGTGAAGGACTTATTATAGGTTCAGCCTGTTGTGCAGGTCAGCTTTACGAGAGTATTTTAGCCGGCAAACCATGGGCAGAGCTAAAGCAGATAGCGTCTTTCTATGACTATCTTGAAATTCAGCCTACAGGCAATAACGCCTTTCTCATAAGAGATGGCAGATTTGAAACAGAAGATGAACTGCACGAAATTGATCGCACAATAATAAAGCTTGCAAAAGAACTCGGAAAACCAGTGTGTGCAACCTGTGACGTTCATTTTATGGATCCGACAGATTCGGATTTCAGAAAAATTCTTATGGCGGGACAGGGCTTTAAGGACGCAGAAGACCAGGCTCCGTTATATTACAGAACAACTGCCGAAATGCTCAAGGAGTTTGAGTGGCTCGGAAAGGATAAGGCTTACGAATATGTAGTTGAAAATCCGAACAAAATAGCAGATATGTGTGAAAGCGTACGTCCTATTCCAAAGGGAACATTTCCTCCGAACATTGACGGAGCAGAAGAACAGCTTATTGACATTACATGGAAAAGGGCAAAAGAAAAATACGGTGACCCTCTGCCTGAAATTGTTAAGGCTCGACTTGACAAGGAGCTTAATTCAATCACAACCTACGGCTTCTCTGTACTTTATATGACAGCACAGAAGCTTGTTGCAGACAGTGAAGCACACGGTTATCTTGTAGGCTCAAGAGGTTCGGTTGGTTCCTCGTTTGTCGCTACAATGTCGGGTATTTCCGAGGTTAATCCTCTTTGTCCGCACTATATATGCCCGAACTGCAAGCACAGTGAGTTTATTACCGACGGCAGTTACGGCTCAGGATTTGATTTACCGCCAAAGGATTGTCCTGAATGTGGTACACGAATGGATCAGGACGGTCACGAAATTCCGTTTGAAACCTTCCTCGGTTTCAAGGGCGACAAGGTTCCTGATATTGACCTTAACTTCAGCGGCGAGTATCAGTCAAAATCTCACCGCTACACAGAAGAATTATTCGGTAAAAATAACGTGTTCAAAGCAGGTACAATCGCAACTGTTGCAGAAAAAACAGCAATCGGATTTGTTAAAAAGTACGCACAGGAACGTGGACTTACAATGCATAAGGCAGAGGAAAAACGCCTTGCAATCGGTTGTACGGGCGTTAAGCGTACAACAGGTCAGCACCCCGGCGGAATGGTTGTTGTACCGAGAACGAATGATGTTTATGACTTCTGTCCTGTTCAGCACCCTGCAAATGATGTTAATTCCGACAACATAACAACTCACTTCGACTTCCATTCAATTCACGATACTATCACCAAGCTTGACGAGCTCGGACACGATGTTCCGACGATTTACCACTACCTTGAAAAATTTACGGGAATCCCTGTAATGAAGGTTTCAATGAGTGACCCCGAGGTTATGTCGCTGTTTACTTCTCCGAAGGCACTCGGCGTTACAGAGGAAGATATTGATTCAAAAACAGGTACGTTCAGCCTTCCCGAATGCGGCACAAGCTTTGTAAGAGGAATGTTAATTGAAGCACAGCCAAAAACCTTTTCCGACTTACTGCAGATTGCAGGCCTTTCACACGGAACAGACGTATGGCTCGGTAACGCTCAGGAGCTTATCCACAACGGCACCTGCACAATTTCAGAAGTAATCGGTACTCGTGACTCTATTATGACCTACTTAATGCATAAAGGCCTTGAGCCCGGTATGGCATTTAAGATTATGGAAATTGTCCGTAAGGGTAATGCAACAAAGCTTCTTACAGAGGAGCATTTCAAGGCAATGCGTGAGCATAATGTTCCCGAATGGTACATTGATTCCTGTATGAAGATTAAATATATGTTCCCGAAGGCTCATGCTGCGGCGTATATGATAGCTACACTTCGTCTTGGCTGGTACAAGGTTCATAAGCCTGCCGAATACTATGCTGCTTACTTTACCGTTCGAAGTGAAAACCTCGACGGTGCTGTTGCTATGAAAGGTCATAAGGCTGTCAGGGATAAGATGAATCAGATTAAGCAAAAGCAAAGCGTTCACGAAGCAACGGCAAAGGAAGAAGCAGAATATCAGACCTTGCAGATTGT
>CAZNUF010000041.1:0-7899 GCA_964576125.1 uncultured Ruminococcus sp.
CGCTACAAGGCGTTTATCTGGCGTGACGGCGATATTCAGCCTGTTCTGCACCCCGACAGAATTGATATGGACTCCTTTACGGGCTACGAAATTCAGCGGGATATGGTTGTAAACAACACAAAATCCTTCATCGAGGGCAAAAGCTGTAACAACTGCCTGCTTTACGGCGACAAGGGTACGGGCAAAAGCTCAACCGTCAAGGCTATTGCAAACGAGTTTCGCAAGGATGGCTTGAGAATTGTTGAAATTCCCAAGGAACGTCTTATCGACTTCCCGATACTCGTTGACAAAATTGCCGCTTTGCCTATGAAATTTATCATCTTCATTGACGACCTTTCCTTCCAGAAGCAGGACCAGAGCTATACGACGCTCAAGGCAGTGCTTGAGGGCGGACTTGCGGCTCGTCCCGACAATGCGCTTATTTATGCGACTTCAAACCGCCGTCATCTTGTCAAGGAAAGCTTTTCCGACAGAACCGACGACGATGTTAATACACGTGACAATATGCAGGAGAGCCTTTCACTTTCCGACCGTTTCGGACTTGCAGTTTGTTACTCAATACCCACCAAAAAGGAATTTGTCGACATTGTAATTGCTCTTGCAAGACAGAGGGGCATAGATATGAGCGACAAAGAGCTTGAAATGGGTGCGGAAAGGTTTGCTCTTTCAAGGGGCGGACGTTCACCACGTTGTGCAAAGCAGTACGTTGAGTCGCTGTTTTGCTGATAGATGAAATACTCGGAGGAATAGTATGAGAAAAAGAATTGTATCAATTGCACTTGCATTTGTTCTTGCAATGTCGGTAGCCGTTACATTCACAGGCTGCGGAAACGATGATTATCCCGTTGAGGTAGCAAATATCACAATAGAAAGTGAGCCGAAGAACATTGTTGTTCTTGATGCGTCAACCGCTGACATCATTTCGTACACAGGCTACGATATTAAAATGGTTGGCAGAAGTGACGAAGTCAATCAGGACTGGCTCAGTGTTGTGCCGAGCGTTGGTTCGCAGAACGCTCCCGATGTGGATAAAATCAAAACCTACGAAACCGACATTGTATTTGCAGGCGAAGGACTTGACAATACAATTAAGGAAAACCTTGAAAAAGAGAATATTAAGGTTGTTACAATGTCGCAGGCGAAAACCCCGAAATCACTTGAAACAAATTACCTTACTCTCGGAAAAATTCTCGGAGGAAAGGTAACGGGTGCAAATAAGGGTGCGTCAGCGTATGACGACCTTATCGGCAATATGGAGCAGGTGAAATCTTCGGTTAAGGCGGAGGTTAATTCCGATATTCTCTACACCGTTTGCTACCTTTATTATGAAGACAACAACCTAAAGCTTATGACAAGCGGAACATACGGCGATATGCTCCTCGGCTATACGGGAGCTGTGAATGCGGCTGTAAATATTGAGGAAAACAAGGTTGATGTAAATACCTTAAAGGTTGCAAATCCCAACTTTATTTTCTATGCTGATGAAGCTACGCTGAACGCAATCAAAGCAGATGCTGTTTTAGGCAAATTGACTGCCGTTAAAAGCGGAAAAACTCTTATGATAACTGCCGATGAGATGAACCGTCAGGGCATAAGTGCTCTTGATACTCTCGACAAAATGGTAGGATTTATGTATCCGTCATTAAAGAAAAGTACGGCTACAAAGGATGAGGCTTCAAAAACTACTGCAACTGCAGCGGCAACAACACCGGCAAAGAATAATCAGACAGCAACAACTGCGCCTGCAACCAAAGCAACAACGGCGGCTGACGCAACAACATCTGTTGCCGAAAAATATAAAATAAAGCTTGACAAGCTTTCGCTTAAATATGAGGACGAAAACGACAACGTAAAGATTATGCAGCAGCGTCTTTATGACCTCGGATATGTTGACGATGAGGAAAATATCACAGGCTATTACGGAGATATTTCAAAAGAGGCTGTTGAAAACTTCCAGAAGAACAACGGAATCAAGGCTACAGGTACAGCCGACAATGCAACGCTTGTAAAGCTGTTTGACAGCAAGGCTGTTAAGGCAAAACCGCAGAATTAACGGTTAGAAATAAATAAAAAAAGCCCGAGGTTTTATCCCTTGGGCATTATTTTTTATCAAATATATTTTTATTCTCCCGTTACCGTAACCGTAATATCAACTCTTGCTCTTCTGTGCAGACTGTCGGTTACAGAATACGTCACCTTGTATTTGCCAACCCTTGAAGTGACTACGTTTCCCGTTACAACAACCTTGTCTGTAATGTCGTTTGAACAGGTGTCAACGGCTTTTATCTTGTCCATAACAGAAAAGCTTTCGCCTTTTTTAATCTTACAGCTTTTTGCTCCCGTGATTTTCGGAGCTTTGTTGTAATAGGGATTGCTTTTGTTATCGTCCGTAGGGTCCCAGCCGCATTTTAAATCTGTAATCTTTATTGTTTCCGGCTTGCCGAGAGGACCTGCGACGTCATCGTCATAAATTTTAACCTCGGTATTGTAAGCGCAGTTATCGTAAATCCACTTTGTGTCGGAAACCGAAAGCCTTACACAGCCGAGAGAAGCACTTGTGCCAAGCTTGTTAAACTCCTCAACCTCTAAATCATCGGGAGATATGGTATAATAGGGAACAGAGTGGAAAAGATAATCACCCGATATTCCGCTGACATACTGGCCGTACACGTTGTTATACAAAGAATGCCATTCGTGCTTGAAGTAAATTCCGTAAGTGCCTGTGATTGTGCCGTTGTTTTTTCCGCAGGAGCAGACCATTGCCCTGACAGGAACGGTATATTCGCCGTTTTCGTCATAGGTGTAAACGGTAACGCAGTTTTGCTTTCGGTTGACGTGGATTGAATACGGATTTCTTCCGCTGTTGTCGGCAAGATTTTTCTTAAGAATATCGCTGTTTGCAGTGATGCAGGTTGAAAACCTGTCAACCTCTTCTTTTTCAGCCTCAACAACCATGACCTTACACTCGTACTTTTTGTTGTCGTCAAACAGTGCAGTAACGGTTACATTACCTTCTTTTTTTGCGTCAACTCTGCCGCCGCTGTCTATAGTTGCAATATTAACATCACTGCTTGTCCATTTGCGCAGTTTGTTTTCTTCGTCTTTTGATATTGCAATAATCTTTGCTTCGCCGACAGAGAGTGTGAGAGGCTCTTTTGAGTCAATTTTATAGGTAGGACTTTCAATCGGTATTATTTCCGTGGAGATTGTGCTGAAAGTAGACTTATCTTCGTTGTTATTACGTTCGACGCCCCCGAAAGCACAAAGCATACAGGTAAACGTCAGAATAAAACACAAAAGCAATAAAAATATGTTTTTCTTCATAAGATAACCTTTCAAAATATTACAAATTATTAACCTTTTCTTCATTATAACTTTTTTCATTAAATAAGGCAAGACATATTTTATTCCATTTAAAAATGTGGTAATATGTATATGGTGATTTTTTATGGCACATCCGATTAAGCATTTCAGAACAATTACAAAACACAGGCACAAGGTTATTGCAAACTGTGCAAGAGCAGGAATACTCCTGCAGGGTTTAAGGCACGACTTGTCAAAATACAGCCCGACGGAGTTTATTCCGGGAGCAAGATTTTTTCAGGGCACAAGAAGCCCAAACGAGCGTGAGCGTGAAATATACGGCTGTTCGCTTGCGTGGATGCACCACAAGGGCAGAAACCGCCACCATTACGAATACTGGAACGACTACAATCCTAAAACAAAGCAGATTGAAAATGTGGAAATGCCTGTCAGATACGTGATAGAAATGTTCTGCGACCGTGTAGCTGCAAGCAAAATCTACAACGGAAAAGATTACAAGGACAGCGACCCTTACACGTATTTTCTCCGCATAAAAGGAAAACACCGTATGCACCCGAATACAGAAGAATTGCTTGATAAACTGCTTGTAATGCTTCGTGACGAGGGCGAGGAAAAGACGTTTGCGTATATTAAAACGCTAAAAAAGAAATAGCATTATTTGTTAAATTCCAAATTCACCAAGAAAAACATTTTTATTGCCGGAACCTTTGTATTACAGCCGTAGGGACACGGCGTGCCGTGTCCTCAGAGCATATGAAACATAAATGCGGCAATCAACGATTAGGAGAAATATATGAAAAACACAAGCAAAGTAATTGAAGCTATGATAGAATATTATGGCACGGATTTACGAAGAATAAACCATTTTCTGAAAGTTTTTTCATTTGCAAAGACAATCGGCGAGGGAGAAGGTCTTGATAAAGACAGTCAGGCTCTCCTTGAGGTTTCCGCAATCGTCCACGACATCGGCATAAAGCAGAGTGAATTTAAATACAACTCAAGTGCAGGAAAATATCAGGAGCTTGAAGGCCCTGCAGAGGCTGAAAAACTGCTTTCAAAGCTCGGATGCGACAGCGATTTTATCGAAAAGGTCTGCTACCTTGTCGGTCATCACCATACATACAGTGATATTGACTCAATGCCGTACCGGATTCTTGTTGAGGCAGACTTTCTTGTAAATCTTTTTGAGGACGGGGCAAGCATTAACGCCGTTAAAAAAGCAGAGGAAAAAATATTCAGAACGCCGACTGGTATAAAACTGCTTAAAAAAATGTATTTTGGCGAGTGATTTTTTTGCGAAACGCAGAAGTTTTTTTCTTGTCGTAAAAGTATTGACAACAGACAGGAAAAATGTTATTTTAATGGTGTTATATGACTGACGGAACAGTGGAGTTAACCACGTGAAGTATAACGATTCAAAGCCGACCGTCTGGGCGAAAGCTCGGACAAAGTCGGCTTTTTTATTCGTAAATTTTACCAACAATTACAATATATTACAAACGGAGGTTTTAAGATGAGAAACGAATGGAGAGAATTTAAAGGCGGCGCATGGGAGAATGAAATCAACGTCAGAGATTTTATTCAGAAAAACTACACTCCTTATTTCGGCGGCGGTGAATTTCTTGAAGGCCCCACACAGGCAACGCTTGACCTCTGGGAACAGGTAAGCGAGCTTAAAAAGCAGGAAATCGAAGCAGGCGGCGTGCTTGATATGGATACAAAGGTTGTTTCAACAATCCTTTCACACGGTGCGGCATATATAGATAAAGACAAGGAGCAGATTGTCGGCTTGCAGACAGACAAGCCCCTTAAGCGTTCGCTCCAGCCCTACGGCGGAATCAGAATGGCTACAAAGGCTTGCAGAGATAACGGCTACGAGGTTGACCCCGAGGTTACGGAATTTTTCACAACTCACAGAAAAACTCACAACGCAGGCGTGTTTGACGCTTACACTCCCGAAATGAGAAAATGCCGTTCAAACCACATTATCACAGGACTTCCCGACGCTTACGGCAGAGGAAGAATTATCGGCGACTACCGCCGTGTTGCTCTCTACGGTGTTGACCGCCTTATCGAGGACAAACAGCACCAGAAGGATACAACAAGAATTATTATGTACTCCGACGTTATCCGTGAGCGTGAGGAGCTATCCGAGCAAATCAGAGCGCTCCAGATGCTCAAGCAGATGGCAAACATCTACGGCTGCGACATTTCAAAGCCTGCCTCAACCTTCAAGGAGGCTGTTCAGGCTGTGTACTTTGCTTACCTTGCCGCAGTCAAGGAGCAGAACGGTGCGGCTATGAGCCTTGGCAGAACCTCAACATTCCTCGACATCTACGCTTACCGTGACCTTGCAGAGGGCACAATCACAGAAAAAGAGGTTCAGGAAATTGTTGACCACTTCATTATGAAGCTGAGAATGGTATGCTTTGCACGTACTCCCGAATACAATCAGATTTTCGCAGGCGACCCCACATGGGTTACGGAGTCAATCGGCGGTATCGGAACAGACGGACGTCCGCTTGTTACAAAGATGTCCTTCCGTTACCTCAACACGCTTAACAACATCGGTGCGGCTCCCGAGCCAAACCTCACCGTTTTATGGTCAAATCAGCTCCCCGAGAATTTCAAGAGCTTCTGCGCAGATATGTCAATCAAATATCACGCTGTTCAGTATGAAAACGACGACCTTATGCGCCCTCTTCACGGCGACGATTACGGTATTGCCTGCTGCGTATCCTCAATGAAAATCGGCAAGGAAATGCAGTTCTTCGGCGCAAGAGCTAACCTTGCAAAGTGCCTTCTTTACGCAATCAACGGCGGTGTTGACGAGGTAAGCGGCGAACAGGTAGGCCCGAAGTATCGTCCTGTTGAGGGCGATTACCTCGACTATGACGACGTAATGGACAAGTACAAGGCTATGATGAAGTGGCTTGCACAGGTTTATGTAAATGCGCTCAACATCATTCACTATATGCACGATAAATACTGCTACGAGCGTTTGCAGATGGCTCTGCACGACAAGCACGTTACACGTTGGTTTGCAACAGGTATTGCTGGTTTCTCGGTTGTTGCCGACTCGCTTTCTGCAATCAAGTACGCAAAGGTTAAGGTTGTAAGAAACGAAAAGGGCATTGTTACCGACTACATCACAGAGGGAGATTTCCCGAAGTACGGCAATGACGACGACAGAGTTGACGAGATTGCAAAAGAGGTTCTCCATACCTTTATTAGCTACCTCCGTCAGAATCACACGTATCGTGGCGGTATTCCCACAACCTCAATCCTCACAATCACATCAAATGTTTCCTACGGCAAGAACACAGGCTCAACTCCCGACGGCAGAAAGTACGGCGAGCCTTTCGCACCCGGTGCAAACCCGATGCACGGAAGAGATTCCAACGGTGCAGTTGCTTCTCTTGCTTCCGTTGCAAAGCTTCCGTTTATGGATTCGCAGGACGGTATTTCAAATACATTTACGATTGTTCCCTCTGCACTCGGCAAAACCGAGGAGCAGAGAAACCACAATCTTGTTGCATTGCTTGACGGCTATATGCTCAAGGGCGGTTACCACCTCAACGTAAACGTGTTTGACAGAGAGCTTCTTCTTGATGCGCAAAAGCACCCCGAGCTTTATCCACAGCTTACAATCCGTGTTTCGGGTTACGCTGTAAACTTCATCAAGCTTACAAAGGAACAGCAGGACGAGGTTATTTCCAGAACCTTCCATTCGGCAATTTAAAAATTTATCAGGGCGGATATTTATTTTATCCGCCCGTTTGAATATAAGGTGAAAACTATGACAGGTAAAATTCATTCCTTTGAATCATTCGGTACGGTTGACGGCCCCGGTGTTCGTTTTGTCGTGTTCTTTCAGGGCTGTCCTATGCGTTGCCTTTACTGCCACAACCCCGACACGTGGACGGCTGATGCAGGAACGCAATACTCAGCCGAGCAGATTGTTGAAAAAGTAGTACGCAATATGCCGTTTTACACAACGGGCGGACTTACCGCAACGGGCGGTGAGCCTATGCTCCAGCTTGACTTTCTGATTGAGCTTTTTACCCTCGCAAAGGGCAAGGGCATAAGCACCTGCCTTGATACCTCGGGCGTGATGTTTGACAGAAAAAACAGCGAGCGTATGGAGAAAATCGACAGGCTTTTAAATGTCTGCGACCTCGTTATGCTTGATATTAAGCACATTGACGAGGACGAGCATAAAAAGCTGACAGGCCATTCAAATAAAAATATCCTTGACTTTGCACGTTATCTTGACGAAAAGAAAGTGCAGATGCGTATTCGCCACGTTGTTGTTCCCGATATTACGGATAAGCGTGAGGAACTTTTAAGGCTCGGTCGGTTTTTAAAGCCGTTTAAGAATATCGAAAAAATCGAAACCCTGCCGTACCACACGCTCGGTAAGGTGAAATACGATAATCTCGGACTTGATTATCCCCTCGGCGATACGCCACAGCTTACCGAAAGTGACGCAGAAAAGGCACTTGAAATCATCAGGGAGGGTATGCAGTGAGTACACCGCAAAGCATAGTGCACCCGATTCCTCCGCTGTTTGAC
>CAZNUF010000042.1:0-7871 GCA_964576125.1 uncultured Ruminococcus sp.
AACCCGCATAAACACTGGGTTTTTCTTACTTGTCGTTCGGTAAGGACTTCATTGTCGGGAAAAGGAGAACGTCACGGATTGCGGCGGAGTCGGTGAGGAGCATTGTCATTCTGTCGATGCCGAAGCCTATGCCGCCTGTCGGGGGCATACCGATTTCAAGTGCGTTGAGGAAGTCCTCGTCTGTTGTGTTCGCTTCCTCGTCGCCCTGTGCAAGCTGTTCTTCCTGCGCCTTGAAACGCTCTCTCTGGTCAATCGGATCGTTAAGCTCCGAATAAGCGTTTGCCATTTCCCAGCCGTTCATAAAGAACTCGAAACGCTCCACGTAGTCGGGGTTTTCGGGCTTTTTCTTTGTGAGCGGTGAAATTTCAATCGGGTGATCCATTACAAATGTAGGCTGAATCATATGCTCCTCGGCAAATTCCTCGAAGAACAGGTTGAGAATGTCGCCCTTCTTGTGTCTTTCCTCGAACTCAACGCCCTTTTCCTTGGCTATAGCCTTTGCCTCTTCGTCGGAGTGGATTTCATTGAAGTCAACGCCCGAATACTTCTTGACTGCGTCAAGCATTGTAATTCTCTCGAACGGCTTGCCTAAATCCATTTCAACGCCGTTATATGTGATTTTGGTAGTGCCGAGAACCTCCTGCGCAACGTGGCGGTAAAGATTTTCGGTCAAATCCATCATTCCGTTATAGTCAGTGTAAGCCTGATAAAGTTCCATAAGAGTAAACTCAGGGTTGTGTCTTGTGTCAACACCCTCGTTGCGGAAAACTCTGCCGATTTCGTAAACCTTTTCAAGTCCGCCGACGATAAGACGCTTTAAATAAAGCTCAAGCGAAATACGAAGCTTTAAGTCCTCGTCAAGCGCATTGAAGTGAGTTTCAAACGGACGAGCCGACGCACCGCCTGCATTTGCAACGAGCATAGGAGTTTCTACCTCCATAAAGCCCTGCGAATCAAGGTATCTACGGATACTGCTGATGATTTTTGAACGCTTTACAAATGTGTCCTTAACCTCGGGATTCATAATGAGGTCAACGTAACGCTGACGGTAACGGAGGTCGGTATTTGTAAGTCCGTGATACTTTTCGGGGAGCGGCTTGAGCGATTTTGAAAGAAGCTTTACCTCTTTTGCGTGAACGGAAATCTCACCCATCTGTGTTTTGAAAACAAAGCCCTTTACCTCGACAATATCGCCGATGTCCCACTTTTTGAGGAAGCCGTATTCTTCTTCGCCCAAATCGTCAAACTTTGCAAAAATCTGAATTTTGCCGCTGCGGTCGTGCAAGTCCATAAAGGAAACCTTGCCCTTGCCACGCTTTGAAAGCAGTCTGCCTGCAACGCAGACGTCCTTATTTTCGTATTCTTCAAAATTATTCTTTATTGTTTCGGTAAGTGTGTCACGGTCGCTTGTTGTAATTACAAACGGATCTCTGCCTGCCTCTCTGAGTGCGTCAAGCTTTTCGTACCTTACCTTGATTACATCGCTTGTATTAGCCTGCTGGGGCTTCTGACTCATATTAACATTCCCTTCACTTGCAAATCAAACGGAAATAAACCTTACGGCATATTTCCGCTAATTTAATTCTTATTTAGAAATTTCAATAATCTTGATTGCCTGAACTCCGCCGGGAGTTTCAACCTCGACAACGTCGCCTACGCTCTTATCCATAAGCGCTTTGCCGATTGGTGACTCGTCAGAGATTTTTCCCTCTCTGGGATTGGTTTCGTTTGAACCCGAGCCGACAATCTTGTACGTAAACTGTTTACCTGTTTTAATCATCTCAATTGTAACAACAGACGTGAGGTGAACGTGCTCGGTTGATGTGTTGGACTCATCAATGATTACGGCAGTTTTAAGAATTGCCTCGATAGTTGCAATTCTTGCCTCCATAATTGCCTGTTCGTTTTTGGCGTCGTCATATTCGCTGTTCTCGGACAAGTCGCCGTATGAACGAGCTACTTTGATTTTTTCTGCGATTTCCTTACGTTTTACGTTTTGTAATTCCGCAAGCTCCTCTTCAAGATTTTTAAGACCTTCCGCAGTAAGCATTGTAGGTTTAGCTGCCATTTTTATATCGTCCTTTCATATTAGGAATTAATGTGCATAAAAAACTGCATATAGATTTATTATATGCTTTTTCGTACTTATTGTCAAGCAAAACGGTTAAGATATGCACAAAGTGATTTTACCGTCTGCGACGAGGAATAATTACAGCAGAGCAAGGGCACAATGGAGCCAAGCTCATACTGTGAAGCAAGCGTGTAGAGTGCAGAACAAAAGTACTCCTCGTCAAAATCCTTCGGCTTTAACAGGTCAAATCTGTTTGGCATCCGCAGATGATATTTGTAATAAACAAGTCCGCTTGACGGAACTTTTGGACAGCCTGTTGTAAGCACAAGCGTTTCTTGCTTTAAGGGAAGTTTTTCCTCAATTACGCAAGGTGCAATTACAAACAAACGGTCACATAATTCCGATATATTTTGGGTAACAACAGCAGATGCGCCGAGTTCGTCCATTGCTCTTTCAAGCTCATACTGATAAGAATTAAAGTCGTTTGTCACAACCTTTACGTCGGAACAGTGCTTGAGAATATGAAACAGAATATCGTGCGAATCGCCGTCGGGGTCATAGAGTCCGATTTTCAGCGTTTCGGGACGAACACAGCTCTCGATTGCGCTCAACGCCATATTTGTGCAAAGCCGCTGTGAAAATGCGTTTGAAGAAAAGCGTCTGTAGCCGCTGTTTTCGGGAAATTTCAGCGTTGGAGAACACAGCAGATGATTGCGCTGTGCGCCGATTATACTGTCGATTTTATCAATCCTGATTTTTCCGCTGTAGCTTGTATATGTAAGATGCTTTACACTGACGCCTCTCGCCTTTTTAATTTCAACCTCTACCTTGTCGTTTTTCAAAAAATAAAACAGCTTTTTTATTCCCTTTGGCTTTTCGGGAAGCTTTATAGAAAGTGATGTAATCAAAAAAATACCCCCGCATAAATACTTCATAAAAGTATATGCGAGGGTGATGTTATAAATTAATGTATTACAAATTAATATTCCGACATCGGGTCGTATTTTACGCCGTAATACTGACACTCAAAATGGAGGTGAGGTCCGGTTGAGTTACCTGTTGAGCCGGCATAACCGATTGTCTGTCCCTTGGAAACTGTCTGACCTGTGCTGACAATTGCATTTGTAAGGTGACCGTAAACAGTCAGCTTACCGTTGCCGTGGTCAATAAATACATAGTTGCCGTAACCGCCGCCGCAGCCGCAGCTTCCGTTTTTGCCCCAGTTATGAGGACAGCTGTTATTCGAAGCAATTACTGTTCCGCTTTCTGCCGCTACGATTGTTGTACCCATAGGTGTTCCTACGTCTATTCCGCCGTGGCTGTAACCTCTGTTCTCGCCATACAGTGAAGTAAGAGTATAGCAACCGGGTGCAGGCCATACAAAGCCTGATGTTGTCGGAGGATTTACAGACGGAGTTTCGGGCTGTACGGGAGTAGTTGAGCCACCGCCGCCGTTGCTTCCTCCGTTATCAGGTTTATTGTTACCCGAATTACCGCTGTTACCCGAGTTGTTGCCGCCAAGCTGTGAAATCTTGTCCTGCTGATTTTTATAATATGCTTTTATCTGATTTTCAAGCTCAGCACTCTGAGCAGCCGCATCTTCAAGAGCAGACTGGGCGTTGCGATTTGATTTATAAAGGTTACGAAGCGTTTCCTCGTTTTCTTCAAGAAGCTCATTAAGCTCTGACTGGTCTGCTTCAAGAGAAGCCTGCTGCTTTTCAAGCTCTGTTTTATCCTCTTCAAGAGAAGCTTTCTGTTCAGTGATTTTCTCAAGCTTTACGTTGATTCCGTCAATAAGCTCTTTGTCATAGCTTGAAAGAGTCTGAATAAGTGAAACTTTATCGATAAAATCAGAGAAGTCCTTTGCACCGAAAATGATTTCAATATCACTTGCGTTGCCGGCCATATAGATAGTTCTTAAACGCTCACAGAGTGTATCAAGCTGACCGTCAATATCTTCATTAGCCTTATCTATATCTTTCTGCTTCTGCTCAATGCTGTCGTTGAGGTCACTTACAGACTCTCTTGTAAGTGCAATTTTATCATCGAGAACTTCAATCTTGCTGACAAGAGCCTTATTGTACTCTTCTTTTTCATTGATGTCTGACTGTGTTTTGTCAAGAATATCCTGATATTCCTGATTCTTCTGTTCAAGCTCCTGAAGCTGCTGCTGCATAGAATTAATACTCTCTGCACCCGCTGAAACAGCGGAAAGTGCTACGGGCATTGAAATAATACAGACGCTTAAAAGAGCACAAAGAATTCTTTTTAATCTGTTCATTACTTTCTCCTTTCAAGGATTACCATCCGAGAATTTCATTACCTTCTTTTTTGAGATACTTGCGAATTGAAATAAAGCTTCCGAAGAAACCTATTACTACGCCTGCTATTACAAATGCAACAGCAACATAGAGAATAACATTGCTAAGCGGAATGAATGTAAACGGAATCATACTTGTGATTGCGCTCATTACAGCTTCATAGAGAAGCGCAATTCCGCCCGTTGAAACAGCTGCAGAAATAAAACCGATTACCATACCCTCAACAAGGAACGGCATACGAACAAACGAGTTTGTTGCACCGACTGATTTCATAATACTGATTTCAAATCTTCTTGAATACATAGTCGCACGGATTGTATTTGCAATGATGAAAATTGAAATTATCATAAGTGCGGCAACAACGCCAATGCAGATTATGTTTACAAGATTGCTGATGTCGGTAAGCTTTTTAGCAAGCTCTCTGTGGTCGTTGATACTGTCAACGCCGTCAATTTTTAAAATATTGGCAACGGTTTCGTCATACAGCGACAAATCGTCCATTACCACAATAAAGGCGTCAGGAAGAGGATTGCGATCTTCAATCTTTTTGAAAAGCTCCTCTCCGAGTTCCTCCTTATACTTTTTAAATGCTTCATCTTTTGAGTAAAAGGTAGCCGAAGCAACATTGCTTACCTTTTCAATATCTTTTCCTATGTAAACAGCCTCAAGCTGTGATACGTCTGATTTAATATAAACGGTGGTTTCGTTTGAATCGCCTACCGATTCAACAACCTGAGCAACATTGATTGAAAAAAGAGCCGCCGCACCCGTAAGAACAAGACAGCTTACAAGCACACAAACGGAAGCGATACTCATTATACGGTTGCTCCATACGTTTTTCAAGCCTTCTTTCGCCAGATAGCCAAAGCCTTTCATAACATTATCCTTTCAAACTGTATTTGTCCGAGCAAATCAGTCGGGCAGAACAACCGCATTATCGGGATACTGCGGAACATCATCATAATCTTCATAATCATCGTAGCCGTCATAATCATCATCTGAATAATGACTGCGGACGTTTTTTTCCTTTGTATCAGCAATAACCCTGCCGTGGTCGATTGTAATTACTCTCTGGTGGAACTCACGTACAAGCTCGTGCTCGTGGGTTACGACAAGGACTGTTGTACCCTTTGCATTGATTTCATTAAGAAGCTCAATAATCTCGTGCGACATTTCGGGGTCAACGTTACCCGTTGGCTCGTCTGCGATGATGATTTCGGGATTATTTACAAGTGCTCTTGCAAGGCTTACACGCTGCTGCTCACCGCCCGAAAGCTCACTGGGCTTGTCCTTCATCTTGTCTTTCAGACCGACAAGGTCAAGAACATAAGGCACTCTCTTTCTGATAGTAGCGGTTCGCTCGCCTACTGCTCGCATTGCAAAGGCTACGTTATCAAAAACATTCATCTTTTCAATAAGTCTGAAATCCTGAAAAACTATGCCCATATGACGGCGAAGGTAAGGCACTTCTCTGCGTTTAAGCTTTGAAGTCTTTTTGCCGTTGATTACAATTTCGCCTGAAGTGGGAGTTTCCTCGTGCATAATCAGCTTTAAGAACGTACTCTTACCTGCACCCGAAGCACCTACGATAAAAACAAACTCGCCTTTATCAATATGCAGGGTTACATCGTGCAGTGCGTGAGTACCGTTGGGATACGTTTTAGATACATTTTCAAAATCAATCATAAATTCACCTTATCCGGGGTTTGTGCCAAAAAGGCACTGACTGAACATAATTGCAACAACAAGCAAGGGCGTATATAAAATCTATCAATATACACCCCGACTTGTAATAAAATTCAATAAAATTATCAATACTTTGTAGGACTTGCGTTAAGATACTTCTTAACCATCAAAGCTACCTTAAATACGATTGCGTCCTCGAACTCACGAAGGTCAAGACCTGTAAGCTTCTTGATTTTCTCAAGTCTGTAAACAAGAGTGTTACGGTGTACAAACAGCTTACGTGATGTTTCGGAAACATTGAGGTTGTTTTCAAAGAAACGCTGGATTGTAAACAGAGTTTCCTGGTCGAGGCTTTCAATTGAGCCACGCTTGAAAACTTCCTTGAGGAACATTTCACAGAGAGTAGTAGGAAGCTGATAGATAAGACGTGCAATACCGAGGTTGTCGTAGCTTACGATTGTGCGCTCGGTGTCAAACACCTTTGCAACCTCAAGAGCCGACTGAGCCTCTTTAAAGGAACGAGCAAGGTCCTTGATGCCTGTAACAGTTGTGCCTATGCCGACAACGCAGTGAGTGTAGAACTCGCTTGAGAGTGTGTCGGAAATAGAGCTTGCAAGCTTTTCAAGGTCACGGCTTTCAGTGTCGGGCTTGATTTCTTTAACAAGCGCAATTTCATACTCGTTGATATTGATGACAAAATCCTTTGACTTGTCGGGGAAAAGGTTCTGAATTATGTCATAAGCCGATACGTCTGTTTTTGAAACAATTTTGATAAGCAGACAAACACGGGAAACCTCGCTGTTAAAATGAAGCTCTCTTGCTTTAAGGTAAATGTCGCCGGGAAGAATGTTGTCAAGAATTACATTTTTAATAAAGTTTGAACGGTCGTACTTTTCGTCATAGTACTGCTTGATGCTTGCAAATGAAACTGAAAGGAGCAGTGCATATTTTTGTGCATATTCGTCCGTACCCTGTACAAAAACTGCATAGTCATACTTTGCGTTACTGCCAAACGACTTGTATGTATAGCCGTTAATTACAAAGGGGGCAGTAGAGCTTAAAGTTTCGGAGTTGATGCTTTCGTTTACTTCGCCGATTTTTCCAAGCTCCGAGCATGCAATAACAACAGAAGTTTCGTCAATAACGCCGATTGTTCTGTCAATTGCATCTTTCATCTGGTGTACAATACCCTGAAATAATCTGTTAGACATGATATTTACCTCTTTTTCTCCGCAATTTATAATGTGTTATACTGTGACTGTAATTATTAAATTAAATAAAATACAATCTCTCTCATATACATATTACACAAAATCGAGAAAAAAATCAACCTCTATTTACAATTTTTCTTGAATTTTTTTATAGAGATTGCATAAGCAACAAAAAGTTACAATTTTGAAAACAAATTTAAACAATTTTTAATATTTTATTTTGTTTTTTACTATTTTAATACTAATTTGTGTTGACTGTGTGAATAAAGGAAAAATTTACTATTATAAATTAGTATTGCATCTTCAATAATTTTATAAACTATAATTTAGCGTTGGGATTACATTAAGAATATTGTACGCCAACATCGTAGGGGCGGATTTGCATATCCGCTCGTGTTGCAGAAACGTTTGGTTTACTTGGGCGGATATGCAAATCCGCCCCTACATCAACATCGCTATAATACGCCGCAAATTATCGTTTAGCTTCTTGAATGTCAGGCTGTTTTTCAGAAATATATACAATATACAAAAACAATGTAACCAATTTATGATTTTATAATAATATGGTAATGTAAACGAAAG